>JAZQVX010000135.1:0-1949 GCA_045632045.1 Lawsonibacter sp. | reverse complement strand
CTGAAGACCCCCCGCGTGAAGATCCCCGCCGGTTCCGTCGGCATCGCCGGTTCTCAGACCGGTGTTTACCCCATCGACTCCCCCGGCGGCTGGCAGCTGATCGGCCGCACTCCCGTCAAGATGTATGATCCCAACCGGGAGACCCCCATCCTGCCCGAGGCAGGCCAGTACATCAAGTTCTACGCCATTGACAAGGCCGAGTACGACCGCATCGCTGCTCTGGAGGAGCAGGGCGGCTACGAGGTCAAGCGTCACCCCAGAGAGGAGGCTGCAAAATGAGCATTACCGTACTGAATCCCGGTCTGCTGACCACTGTTCAGGATCAGGGCCGTATCGGCTATCAGCAGTTTGGCGTCTCCGTGTCCGGCGTTATGGATCCCCGTTCCGCCGCTCTGGCCAACATTCTGGTCGGCAACGACGAGAAGGAGGCCGTTCTGGAGTGCACCATGATGGGTCCCCATCTGCAGTTCAACCAGGCCAACTGTATCGCCATCACCGGCGGCGATCTGATGCCCACTCTGGACGGCAAGCCCATCCCCAACTACACCGCCGTTAAGGTGGAGGCCGGCCAGGTTCTGAAGTTCACCATGCCCAAGACCGGCTGCCGCGCTTTCATCGCTTTTGCCGGCGGTCTGGACATCCCCGAGGTCATGGGTTCCCGTTCCACCTACATGAAGGCCAAGATCGGCGGCGTTGAGGGCCGCAAGCTGGCCAAGGACGATGTCATTGGCTTCCGCGCTCCCAAGGCCGAGCTGAAGAACATGAACTTCCGTTCCATGGCTTCCGAGTTCGTTCCCCGCAAGGAGTACACCGTTCGCGTCGTTCTGGGTCCCCAGGATGATTACTTCACCGACGCCGGCATCCAGACCTTCCTGTCCGAGGTCTACTCCGTTACCGCTGAGTTCGACCGCATGGGCTGCCGTCTGGAAGGCGCAGTCATTCAGCACAAGGAGGGCGGCGACATCATCTCCGACGGTATCGCCTTCGGCGCCATTCAGGTGCCCTCTTCCGGCCAGCCCATCATCATGCTGGGCGACCGCCAGACCACCGGCGGCTACACCAAGATCGCCAATGTCATCTCCGCTGACTTCCGCATCCTGGCTCAGCTGAAGCAGGGTGACAAGGTCCGCTTCGAAAAGGTCTCCGTTAAGGCCGCTCAGGACGCTCTGCTGACCCAGCGAGCCGCTCTGAAGACCATCCGCAACGCGCTGGAAGCTTAATTCCCCCAACAAAACATACATACTGCAAGGAGGATCAATACAATGGCATTTGATATTACCCCCTATATCGACATGAAGCCCTCTGAGGTGCGTCAGCTCATCCGTGAAGGCGTCATCGACTTCCCTACCGCCGGTATGTGCCGCGGCTATGCTCAGGCCAACCTGATCATCCTGCCCCCCGAGTACGCTGCTGACTTCGAGAAGTTCGCAGAGCTCAATCCCTTCCCCTGCCCCATTCTGGAGATCATCAAGGGCGAGCAGCCCCTGACCCACGCCATGGGCGAGGGCGGCAACATCTGCTCCGACATCCCCCGCTACCGCATCTATCGTGACGGCGTTTGGGACGGCGAGACTCTGACCGATGTTACCGAGTACTGGAAGCAGGGCTATGTGGGCTTCCTGATCGGCTGCTCCTTCTCCTTCGAGGAGGCTCTGATGCGCGAGGGCATCAAGGTTCGTCACATTGCTCAGGGCCGCAATGTCCCCATGTACAAGGTCGGAATCCAGACCGTCAAGGCCGGTCCCTTCGAGGGCCCCATGGTCTGCTCCATGCGTCCCATGACTCCCGAGAACGCTCAGAAGGCTTACGACATCACCGTGAAGATGCCCAATGTCCACGGCGCTCCCGTCCACATGGGTCCCGCTGAGGGCGTCGGCGTTGCCGATGTCATGAAGCCCGACTACGGCGATGCCGTTGACATCTACGAGGGTGAGATCCCCGTGTTCTGG
>JAZQVX010000134.1:0-2010 GCA_045632045.1 Lawsonibacter sp. | reverse complement strand
CTGATCATCAGCAACTGGTTCGAGTCCCGCCGGGGTCTGGCACTGGGTTTGGCCTCCGCCGGCAGCGGCGTTGTCACCATCTTCGCCCCCGGCATCATCAGCGCTCTCATCCGCTCCTCGGGGCTGAAAACCGCTTTCTTCGCAGAGGGCGCCTTCATTCTGGTTTTGTGCGGGGTAAACTTTCTGCTTCTGCGAGACACCCCCGCCGCAAAGGACTGTACTCCCTACGGTGCAGGCTCCTCCGCCGGTTCCGCCGCTTCCTGCTCTCCCGCCCGGGAGGGCTACGGAAAGGGTCCCATCCTGATTATCCTGCTTGCCGCATTTTTACTGGGCGGCCCTGTGGGCCCCGCCTTCACCCATCTGACGGTACTCTTCACCAACGAGGGCTTCGACCCCGTCACCGTGGCGGGGATGATCTCCTTCATGGGGCTGGCCATCTCGGTGGGCAAGATCCTCTGCGGTCAGCTCAACGACCGTCTTGGCGGTCTGTGGAGCAACTACATCATTCTGGGTGTCTATCTGGTGGGTCTGCTGCTTTGCGCGCTGGCGGGGACCGGCAGTCTGTCTCTGGCCTATGTGGCCATCACCGCCTTCTCCTTCGGCATCTCGGTAACAGGCGTTTCCCCCGCCGTCTGGGCAAAGGATCTGGCCGCCGAACAGGATTACGCCTCGACCGTCCGGGCCATCACCACCGCATACACCCTTGGTATGCTGGTCTTTGGCCCCATTCCCGGGATGCTGGCCGATCGATTCGGCAGCTACGCCCCGGCCTATCTTCTCTTCGCCGCCTTCCAGCTGGTGCTGACCGTCCTCATTCAGGGGGTCTATCACAAACTCGGCGTGGGCAGACGGCCTTAAAGGCCCATCTGCCACAACACGATGGTGGCGGCGGCGGCAGCGTTGAGGGACTCACAGCGCTCCCGCATGGGGATCTTCAGCGTCTTCTCGCTCATATTCAGCAGGGCATCGGAAATACCCCGACCCTCACTACCGATGACAACGGCGGATCTGCTCAGGTCCGCCGTTTTAATATCCACCGTGTCCTCCCGCAGGGCGGTGGCGTACAGGGGCAGACCGGAGTTCTTCAGCAGCACAGGCAGCTGCTCCTCCTCCACCTCGTACACAGGCAGACGGAAGCAGGCACCCATGGTGGAGCGCACCGTCTTGGGGGCAAAGGGATCTGCACAGCCGTGGACAAGGATGACGCCGTCGGCACCCAGGGCATCGGCGGTACGCCAGATGGTGCCCACATTGCCGGGATCCTGCACGCCGTCCAGCACCAGATAACGACTGCCCTCCAACTTCTCGGGGGCTTTCGTTTCGGGCAGGCGGCACAGGAAGAGGACCCCCTGAGGGGTCTTGGTGTCGCACAGGGACTCCAGCACCTCCCGGGGCACCTCGATCTGTCGGGCACCGGGGATGGCGGGGACGGACACGCCCTCAGTGGAAACGGTGGCGGTGATCTCCACCCCGGCCTTGATGGCCTCCTCCAGCAGCTTGGGGCCTTCGCCCGGGAAAACCCCCGCCTTGCGGCGCTCGCTCTTGGCGTTATTCAGTTTTCCGATCTGTTTGAGAAAGGGATTCTGGCGGCTGGTAATGCGTTCCATGTCCACTACTCCTTATATAATTGGACATTTTTCCATGTCCGGATGCACAGAAAGGCATACCGAGGGTTTTTCCCGCCTCGGTATGCCGTTTCATTTTGTATTAGTCCAGGGGCTTCATGGTGGGGAAGAGGATGACTTCGCGGATGGTGTCCTGGCCGGTCAGCAGCATGACGCAGCGGTCGATGCCCATGCCCATGCCGCCCGTGGGGGGCATGCCGTACTCCAGAGCAGTCAGGAAGTCCTCGTCCAGCATCTCGGTCTCGTCGTCGCCGCGCTCACGCTGCTCCACCTGCTTCTGGAAGCGGGCGCGCTGATCGATGGGATCGTTCAGCTCGGAGTAGGCGTTGGCCAGCTCGCTGTGGCAGATGAACAGCTCGAAGCGCTCGGTCAGGCGGGGATCCTC
>JAZQVX010000133.1:0-1763 GCA_045632045.1 Lawsonibacter sp. | reverse complement strand
GGGGTGGGTTCCGTGTTTATCTGCGCAGTTTTTCTTCCAGGCGGGCAATCTGGCGGTGGACCACATCGGCGGTTTCACCGGTGGTGAAATCCCACTCAGTTTCAAACATGGTCAGCTCCTCTTTCCAGGCGGCGATGGCGGCGGGGATATCGCCCATGAGCTCATATACCTGTGCGATTGACTCGATGGGGTCGCACCAGCGGGGGCATTCCATGACATTCAATGCTCGGCGGTAATAGGGGATGGCTTCTGCATAACGCTCGCTCCGCACGAGAAAGTCACCGATGTTCTGATAGACACACCAATTGTCGGGGAAATCCCGCTCCATCCGGGACCAAACTGCAAATGCCTCCCCCCGGTTTCCGGCGAACCAGGCGATCAGGCCCCGATAGAGTGGCGTGCGGTAAGTGCCATCCAGTTTGGCGTAGCGGTCCAGGTACTCCTGTGCTTCCGTCAGTCGGAAGTCGTCCAGCAGGTTGTCCAGCAGGTGCAGGTAGGCGTTTTTGCAGTCGGGATGGACCTGCAGATAGTCCTTGTAAAATGCGATCAGCTCGCTGTGGTTGTTGTATGCCCAGTCCTTGCACCAGCCGCCCATGCTCTCCTTCAGCTCCCCGTGGACATTGCCCAAGGTGGGGTCCCGGTGAAGGGCTTGACGGGCGTATTCTGCCGCATGGGTATGATGTTCTCTAGCAAGATGATTTTCCAGCTCCGCAAGAAGCTCCAGAGGCCTGCCGTTTTCCGGTTCCCGGCGGGCCTTTTCCAGAAGGAACTGCCGTTCGTGGTCTGCATCGGCGGGATTCAGGAACCGAACATCCCAGAGCATATTCTGAATGCGCTCCATGCGGGTGTCATCGGACAGGGCAAAGAGCTCATCGATGGTCACGCCGAAGAAGGCTGACAGGGACGGGAGCAGGGAGATGTCCGGTGAAGCGGTGCCGCGCTCCCATTTGCTTACGGCCTGAGCGGTGACCCCCAGATGCTCCGCCAGAGCCTCCTGGGTCACGCCCTTGCGCTGGCGCAGAGCCTTGATTTGATTTCCGATTTCCATTTTGGTTCTCCTTTGTTTGATTCGGTACCGTTGACTCAAGGATAACGCAATTTCCGGGGAAATACAATGGCGCAGTTTTCGGAGGGACTAAACCAGGGGTTGAAGACATTTTTTATTCCGAGCAGCATCCGCACATCATGAAGCAGTTCGGCTCGATATCCTTACCCCGCAGATACTCCGTGCCCCAGTCGCGGATGGCGGTGAGGATGGGCATGAGGCTCCGGCCCAGGTCTGTCATGGCGTATTCCACACGGGGCGGGACCTCCGGGTAGACGGTCCGGGAGATCAGACCGTCATTTTCCAGCTCCCGGAGCTGTAAGGTCAGCATCCGCGGCGTGGCGGTGACGGCCTTCTGAAGCTGATTAAAGCGCAGTGTTCCTGCGGACAGATGCCACAGGATCAGAGCCTTGTACTTGCCGCCGATCAGGGAAAGGGTGGTTTCAACAGGGCAGATGGGATTCATATCATAACCTCCGATCATGTAGGGAACGCCGTCCTCGGCGTTCCGTCCGGCGAAAGCCGGAGTTCGGTACAGGTGCGACGAAATTTGCCCATCGAGGTCAAATTTCGTCGAGGGAACGCCGGGGACGGCGTTCCCTACGGATACTATCAAATATGATAGCAATACACAAAATAGTGCATACTTGCGAAAATGATATTTCATGCTATGATAGTATCACAACCAAAAAGAATCGTCAATGAAGGATGTGATGGA
>JAZQVX010000132.1:0-2777 GCA_045632045.1 Lawsonibacter sp. | reverse complement strand
TGATGCAGGTAGTGCTTCTCGGACTCCTCCCAGATGGTGTCCAGCTTCTGAGAAGCGGCCAGGGTGTTCAGAGTGGCGATGGACAGAACCTGAGTCTGGCCGCGGGTGAACATGCCGGAGCCGTGGACGCGGGGCAGAACGCCGACCTCGGCAGCCAGAGGACGGATCTCGTTCTTGGCGCGGCCGTCGACACGGTGACCCTCCAGCAGCCATGCCTTGACGATCTTCTTCTGGAACTTGTAGGTGAACTCCTCCAGATAGTTATCCATGTCGGGATACTCCTCGAGGTACTTCTCGTGCCAGTGGTCAATCATGGCGTTCCAGCGGGCCTCGCGGACATTCTTGTCGTCGGTGTCCATGGCGGCCTTGGCCTCGTCCATGAAGTCGGCAACGATCTTGTCGAACAGCTCCTGGTTGAAAGCGGCGTGATCGTACTCCATCTTGGGCTTGCCGACCTCGGCAACGATGGAGTTGATGAAGGTGATCTGCTTCTGGATCTCCTCGTGAGCCTTGACGATACCGGCGTACATGATCTCGTCGGGGATCTCGTCAGCACCGGCCTCGATCATGACGACCTTGCCGGCGGTAGCGGCGACGGTGACATCCATGCGGGAGGTCTTGCGCTGCTCCTGAGTGGGGTTGAAGACGATCTGGCCGTCGACATAGCCGACCTCCAGAGCGCCGATGGGGCCGGCGAAGGGAGCCTCAGAGCAGCTGACGCAGACGGAGGCGCCGATCATGGCGGCGATCTCGGGGGAGCAGTCATAACCCACGCTCATGACGGTGCACTGGATGCAGACATCATTGCGGAAACCAGGGGGGAACAGGGGGCGCATGGGGCGGTCGATCAGGCGGGAAGCCAGAACGGCGGGCAGGGAGGGACGGCCCTCACGGCGCATGAAGGAGCCGGGGATGCGGCCCACGGCGTACAGCTTCTCCTCGAAGTCGACGGACAGGGGGAAGAAGTCGATGCCGTCACGGGGACGGGGAGCCACGGTCACGGCGACCATGACGGAAGTCTCACCGTAGGTAACCATAGCAGCGCAGGAAGCCAGCTCAGCCATCTTGCCCATCTCGATGGTCAGGGGACGGCCGCACAGGTCCATGGTCCACTTCTTGTTGTTGGGGAACTGCTTGTGCTTGATGATGGTAGACATGTGTTACACTCCTTTGTCAATTTTTGATGTTCGGAATTTCCACTATGTTTAGCACTTGAATACAAGTTTTACCCCCTCCGGCCCTTCGGGCCACCTCCCCCGCAAGGGGGGAGGTCCTTTTCACTCCTTCAAACAGGAGTGCAAAACTTAGCTCCCCCCTTGCGGGGGAGCTGGCACCGCCAAAGGCGGTGACTGAGGGGGTAAAGCCCATATTCAACTGCTAAAACGGCGGAAATCCCGCGAATTCTTCTTAGGGACAGATGCGAAGATAGGGCAGCGCACGGCGCCGCCCTATTTTTCATTTGTCACGCCTCGCCTGTTCGCGACGCGCGGCTTCCCTGCGACTCGGAACACAGACCGCGGACTTTCGTCCGCGTCATGTCTGTATCCCTCGCTTCGGTCCATCCGCGCTGCTCACGACGGCTCGGACGCTTCTTGTCTTACTTACGGATGCCCAGCTTGGCGATCAGAGCGCGGTAACGCTCGATGTCCTTAGCCATCAGGTAATCCAGCAGCTTGCGGCGCTTACCGATCATCTTGTACAGGCCGCGGCGGGAGTGGTTGTCCTGCTTGTGGACCTTCAGGTGCTCGGTCAGCTCGTTGATGCGAGCGGTCAGAATGGCGACCTGGACCTCGGGGGAGCCAGTGTCAGTAGCGTGGGTGCGGTTAGCCTCGATAACGGCAGTCTTCTCGTCCTTACGGATCATGGTAATTATCCACCTTTCAAAAATTCTTACCCCATGGTCTGCGTAACAGGCGGGTGTTTCCTCCAACTATTGCCGGAGCCGTTGCCCTGAAACGAAGGAGAGGGGCGTTTTACGCATGGTTTTCATGCTCAGTTAGCATAGCACAGTTTTTCTCCCGTGTAAAGAGAAAAATGTTGGAATTTCAAAAGATTTCTGTTGTTTATCATACAAAAGAGATGAAGTAGGGGGCGGCCTCCGCGCCGCCCCGCCCGGCTCTCCTCTCGGGAGAGCCAAGTTCCCCACCCGCCATCCTGCGCCCCCTTGCCTCCCCCCTTGCGGGGGAGGTGGGTGGCCAAAGGCCAGACGGAGGGGGTTGCGGTCAGCATCCTCATTTTACCCCCTCAAGCTTGATCCGTTCTCCCAATAATATAATCCACGCTTGTACCGTAAAAATCCGCCAAGCGGGACAACACCTCTATCGGCACATCCCGGATTCCGTTTTCGTAATTGCTGTATGCGCTGCGGGTCACATTTAAAGTATCCGCCAGTTCCTTCTGGCTCAGATCTTTGTCAACGCGCAGTTCTTTGATTCGTTCATAAAGCATATTTATCACCACTTACAGTATAGTGTGACACAAAGCGTGGCATTGACTTTTGACACAATTTGTGTCACACTATTTCCGAGGTGATAACCATGAAAGAAAACTCCAAAAAAACATCCGTGACCGTCGCCATGCCCGTAGAGCTCCACGCCCGTCTGAAGGCCTGCGCCGAATACGACACCCGCACCTTATCCGCTGAGATCCGCCAGATTCTGAAGGGTTATCTGGAATATCTGGACCGGGGCGGGGTAAGCTGGTGCGACAAAGCCGACCACCGCGGCGTCGAACGGTACAAATAAGCCCCCCATCCATCACCCGCCCCTTACCTCCCC
>JAZQVX010000131.1:0-2383 GCA_045632045.1 Lawsonibacter sp. | reverse complement strand
TCACCGGGCAGAACATCGGAAAGGGCAATGACATAGGGATTGCGGCCGGGATTTCGCTCCATTCTGGGGCTGCGCACGCCCAGCTTTCCGCCGGGGGTACAGGTTCCCATGGAGAGATAGACCCGGGGGGCGCCTTCGCCGGCGCTGAACAGCAGTGCGCCGCCGTGGAGCCACATGGTCTGCTCGGCCACGCTCAGCCCCAGTCCCGCACCCATGCCGGGGGTGGGAATGAGGGGCACAGCGCCCCGGGTGGTCATGGTCAGCCGCTGACCGGGGGTGGCCGCTTCACCGTCATCGGTGACGCAGATCATGGCCTGTCTGCCCCGGCACTTGAGGGTAATGGTGATGAGGCCGCCCTTTGCGCGGCGGCGGGCACAGTTGGAAACAAGCTCGGTCAGGGCATCCCGCAGGCGACCCTCGTCACCCCGGACGAAAACATAGCCGGCGGGGCCATGATACTCCACCCGGACCCCCATCTCCCGCAGCAGACCGTCGCACTCCAGCGCGACACGGCCGCACAGCAGACCCAGTTCCACTTCCCCCATATCCAGCCACACGGCATTGTCCTTCACATCCCGCAAAAAGTCCAGATGATCCATCAGCCGCAGCTGGCGGTCAAAGGTGCGGGCAAAGTTTGCCTTATCCTGCTCGGTAAGACTGTCCTTTTCCCCGGAGATACAGGGGGCCAGCTCCCGGTGGAACTCAGCCAGAAGGGTGCGCAGCTGATACAGCGCCCCGTCCAGCTGCCCGTCACTGAGGGCCAGCTGCTGTCTGGGCTGGAAGGTATAAAAATATCCTCCGTCTCTGCGCTCACACCGGATCTGATACACCCGGGCATCCATGGAAACGGTGCCTTCCCAAATCCCCTCCCCCTCCGGGGGCATCAGGGCATCGGGGCGCGCATCTCCCGGTCTGAGCCTGGAGAAGAGCGTCTGTGCCTTATCGTTCATGGCCACGACCCCATGGTCGTCGGCAAAAATTGCAGGCTGCGGATATGCATCAAGGGTATGCTGCATGTCCTGACCTCCTCTCTGTATCACCTGTTCAATCTCCCGCCGGATAGGATATGCCAATGCGGGGCAAATGCGTTTATCTTGCAGTATAGCAAAGTTTCCCATATGGAACAAGGTAAATGTCGAAAAAAGCAAAAATATGCGGGCGCACCGGCCGGTGCGCCCGCTCGTGTTCATTACTGCATACCGTCCTCGCCCCGGGACATGACGGCGGGGCAGCGGTGATAGTCCTCCCGCCACAGGCAGGCGGGGCACTGGCGGCAGATGTCTATGCGCTCACCGCGCAGAGCCTTCCCCGCCCAGTCATAGTCGGCCAGCATACCCCGGCCGATGCTCACCATGTCGGCGATGTCGTGGTCGAGGACATAGCTGGCCTGCTCAGGGGTGGCGATCTTAAAGGAAGCCATGACCGGGACGGACACCAGAGCCTTCAGCGCCTTCACATCATACACCGTCTGGGTCACAGGGCAGCCCTCGGGCTTGTCCCCCCGCTCCGCGGCGGGGAGAATGTGCTTGGAGAAGTGGATATAGTCGGGCTTGCTCTCCCCGATGACCTTCACGATGCCCACTGCGTTGTCCAGATCGGGGAGATTGACGCCCATGCGCAGACCCACCAGAAAATCGGCGGGGACGGCATCCCGAATCATCTGCTGTGTTTCCACATAGATGCGGGCCCGGTTCTCAAAGCCGCCGCCGTACTCGTCGGCGCGGTGGTTGGTGACGGCATCAAAGAAGCGGCCGTAGAGCTTTTCGTGGGTGCAGTGGATCTCCACTCCGTCGTACCCCGCCTTCCACGCCCGGACGGCGGCATCCCTGTGGGCGGTCTGGATGGCGCGGATCTCCTCCACACTCAGGGCGTGGGACAGGCACAGCCCCTCTTTCCGGGCGTAATACTCGGGGCTGGCGGAGGTTTTATCGGCGGCGGGGTCCTTGGAGGACACGCCGGTGTAGCACAGCTGCAAAATTGCCTTGCTCCCCTCGGCGTGGATGGCGGCGGCCACTTCGGCCAGACCCTCGATCTGTCCGTCTTCCCATGCGCCCAGACACTTGTGGTGGACTTTGCCCCCTACGGTGGGGGCGGTGGCCTCCACCACGATGAGTCCGGTGCCGGACTTAGCCCGCATGCGGTAGTGCTCGGCCAGTCCCGCGGGGACATAGCCGCTGCCGTCATGGAGGCAGAATTTCACCGTGGGAGACATGACGATGCGGTTGGGAACGGTGTGGGAGCCGATCTGGATGGGGGTGGACAGGGTGGGCATAGGGGGACCCTCCTTTTGTTTTTTCACATTATAGCACGATAAAGAGAAAAGGGAAATAAAAAAGTCGCCTATACCCCTCTCAGTCTCGCTCCGCTCGACAGCTCTCCCAAA
>JAZQVX010000130.1:0-2491 GCA_045632045.1 Lawsonibacter sp. | reverse complement strand
CGCCACCGCCTATATGGACTCCTCCCCCGTGGTGTTCATCACCTGCAATGTGGCTGAGCCTCTGCTGGGCAAGGACTCCTTCCAGGAGGTGGACATCACCGGCATCGCGATGCCCATCACTAAGGCCACCTATCTGGTCCGGGATCCCCAGACCATCCCCGACGGCATGCGTCAGGCCTTCGCCGTGGCCGCCACCGGCCGCCCCGGCCCCGTGCTCATCGACTTTTTGAAGAATGTCACCGCTCCCGATGTGGAGATCGATTACGAATTCGTCCACTGGAAAGAGAACCGCACCAGCCGAAGCATCCGGGATCTGTCTTTCAGCCACGATCTTAAAGCTCCCAAGCCCAACTCCGATGACATCGACAAGCTGGTGGAGATGATCGCCCAGTCCAAAAAGCCTCTGCTCATCTGCGGCGGCGGCGTGGTTCGCAGCCGTGCCCACGAGCAGTTTATTGAACTGGCCGAAAAGCTGGACGCCCCCGTGGCCATCACCCTGATGGGCGGCGGCGGCTTCCCCGGAGCCCACGAACTGGCCACCGGCATGATCGGTATGCACGGCTCCCGGGCCTCCAATGTGGCCTGCAACGAGTGCGATCTGCTCATCGCCGTGGGCTGCCGTTTCTCCGACCGCGTGGCACTGAATCCCGCTACCTTCGCCTCTCAGGCCAAGATCGTCCAGATCGACATCGACCGCTCCGAGATCGACAAGAATGTCCTCACCGACCACCACATCATCGGCTCCGCCCGGAAGGTGCTGGCGGCGCTGAACGAGCGTCTGCCCGAATACAAGCACCCCGAGTGGAAAGACCGTATCCTGTCTCTGAAGGTCCCCACCGTGGTGGCTGACAGCGAGGCACTCACCCCCCAGCAGGTTCTGGAGGTCATTGACCGCACTGCTCCCACCGGCACCATCGTTGCCACCGATGTGGGTCAGCACCAGATGTGGTCCATCCAGCATTTCCACTTCAGCTATCCCGGCCAGCTGCTCACCTCCGGCGGTTTCGGCACCATGGGCTTCGGCCTTGGCGCCGCCATCGGCGCAAAGATGGGCAACCCCGGCAAGGTGGTCATCCACACCACTGGCGACGGCTGCTTCCGCATGAACTGTCATGAGCTTGCCACCGTGGAGCACTATCACCTGCCCATCATCACCGTCGTCTTTAATAACGGCTGTCTGGGCATGGTTCGCCAGTGGCAGAACCTCATCTATAACCAGCGCTACTCCGAGACCACCCTCGACCGCGGCCCCGACTTCGTCAAGCTGGCAGAGGCCTACGGCCTCAAGGGCTTCCGGGTCACCAACCGGGCGGAGATGGAGCAGGCCTTCATGGAGGCGCTGGGTGCCGGCTGCGGCTGCGTCATCGACTGCCGGCTGGCAACCGACGAGGTGGTTCGCCCCATGGTTCCCGGCGGCGCTCACATCACCAACTTCCTGTTGGAGTAAAGGAGGACAGTGGATATGAAGACCGTATTTGATCCCCAGAAGAAACCCTATACCCTGTCCATCCTCGTGCGGGACATCCCCGGCGTTCTGAGTCAGGTGGCCCGCCTGTTCTCCCGCAAGGGATATAACATCGAATCCATCGTTTCCGGCGAAACGGATAAACCCGGCGTCACCCGCATCACCATCGTCATTCAGGGCGATGAGCTGATGGTCAACCAGATCGCCGACCAGTGCCGCAAGCTCATCCCCGTGCTGGCGGTCAAGATCCTCGACGAGGACATCTCTCTGCAGCGTGAGTTCTCCCTCATCAAGGTCCACGCCGCAGACCGCACCACCCGCGATGAGGTCATTCAGATGGCCAACATCTTCCGCGCCACCATCATCGATGTCAGCCGGGACACCCTCACCGTAGCCATCTTCGGTGAGCAGGGCAAGACTCAGGCTCTGACCAATCTGCTGGCTGACTTCGGCATTCTGGAAATTGCCAAAACAGGTACCCTCGCCATCGAGAGAGGCCGCAGTACCATTTATGATGACAACAAACTCAAGGAGGAATATAATTATGGCAAAAATGTATTATGAGAAGGATTGTGACATCAGCTATCTGGACGGTAAGAAGATCGCTGTTATCGGTTACGGTTCCCAGGGCCACGCCCACGCTATGAACCTGCGCGACTCCGGCTGTGATGTTATCATCGGCCTGTATAAGGGCGGCAAGAGCTGGCCCGTGGCTGAGAAGGACGCCTCCACCGCCATGACCACCGCCGAGGCTACCCAGGCTGCCGACATCATCATGATCCTGATCAACGATGAGAAGCAGGCCGACATGTATAAGAAGGACATCGCTCCCAACCTGACCGCCGGCAAGGCCATCATGTTCGCCCACGGCTTCAACATCCACTACGGCCAGATCAATCCCCCCGCCGATGTCGATGTTCTGATGATCGCTCCCAAGGGCCCCGGTCACACCGTCCGCTCTCAGTATGTTGCCGGCAAGGGCGTTCCCTGCCTGATCGCTGTTGAGCAGAACGCCACCGGCGACGC
>JAZQVX010000129.1:0-4580 GCA_045632045.1 Lawsonibacter sp. | reverse complement strand
GCCAATCGTCAGGCCAACAATGTCCTGCTCTTCGGCGACGGCGGCACCGGCAAATCCGCCACCGTCAAGTCCATGCTCTATCTGCCCGGCATGGAGGACCTGCGCCTGATCGAGATCCAGAAGGAAAACATCACCGGTCTGCCCAGTCTCATCCGCTCTCTAGGGGACAAGCGCCATAAATTCATCCTCTTCATCGACGATCTGGCCTTCGATCAGGACGACAAGACCTACTCCTCCATGAAGACCATTCTGGAGGGTTCTCTGGAAAAGCGCCCCACCAATGTGGCCATCTACGCCACCTCCAACCGCCGTCATCTGGTTCGCCAGACCTTCTCCGTGCGCGCCGGTGAGGAAGTGGACACCTTTGAGACTATCTCCGAAAAGACCGCACTGGCCGAGCGCTTTGGTCTGCGTATCCCCTATCTGACCATGAATAAGGTCAGCTATCTGGCTCTGGTTGAGCATCTGGCCAAGCAGGCCGGCATCGAGATGGAGAAGTCCGAACTCCATGCCAAGGCCATGACCTGGGAGATCCGCCACTCCGGCCGCACCCCCCGCGTGGCGCGGCAGTTCATCGCAAGTCTGCACATTTAAATCTTTAGACGCAAAAACGCCTGGTGTGTTCCACACCGGGCGTTTCCTTTTAAATTTGATATCCCACCAGCCGGTAGCTCTTTTTGCGCACCGACAGCAGCACCACGATATGCGCCATGGTGGTAATGACCCATGTGATGGGATAGGAAATGAACAGCATCCCCGGGGTGTTGAACAGCGGGAAAATTGCCGCCACCCAGATCAGACGCAGCACGCAGGAACCCACAAGAGAGCAGATCATGGGCACGATGGAGTGTCCCAGTCCTCGCAACACGCCCACGAAGGCCTCCATGATACCTGCCAGGAAGTAGACCCGCCCGATCATCGCCATGCGCATCATGCCCGCCTCCACCACCGCCGGTTCTCCGGGGCTGTAAATGCTGATAAGCTCCGGGCCAAAGGCATAAGCCAGACTGCCCAGTACCAGACCGGTCACGGCGGCATAGCCCACGCACCACATGGCGACCCGGTCCACGCGGTCGCACTTGCCCGCGCCGTAGTTCTGCCCGGTGAAGGTGATGGCCGCCTGATAGAAGGCATTCATGCCCACATAGACAAAGCCCTCAATGCTGGCCGCGGCGGAGGACCCCGCCATGACCACATCGCCAAAGGAGTTGACCGCCGACTGAATGACCACATTGGACAGCGCAAAGATCACGCCCTGCAGTCCCGCGGGCAGACCAACCCGGATGATGCGCCCAAAAACCTGTTTGTCAAAGCGCATCCCCTTGAGATCCAGATGGAGGACACCCTCCTCCTTCATCAGACAGCGCAGCACCAGACCTGCCGAGATATACTGGGCAATGCCGGTGGCCGCCGCCACGCCCGCCACATCCCAGTGGCAGACCACGATAAAAAACAGGTTGAGCGCCACATTGACCACGCCGGCAAAGGTGAGGTAATACAGCGGCCGCTTGGTATCGCCCTTGGCTCTGAGAATGGCCGCGCCAAAGTTATAGACCATGGTGGCGGGCATGCCCAGGAAATATACCTTTAAATATAAAGTGGCCAGATCAATGACATTGGCCGGGGTGTCCATCCACTCCAGCATCTGCCGTCCCAGCAGCTGTCCCGCCACCAGCAGAGCAAAGCCGCTGACCAGCGCAATGAGGATGGTGCTGTGGACTGCCCGGTTGGCCTCCCTCTCCCGGCCCGCGCCCAGATCCTGGGCCACAATGACATTGGCGCCCACCGACAGACCCACGAACAGATTGATGAACAGATTGATCAGCGAGGTGTTGGAGCCCACCGCCGCCAGCGGCTCCTTGCCGCAATACCGTCCCACCACCACCACATCGGCAGCATTGAACAGCAGCTGCAGCATACCCGACAGCACCAGCGGCAGGGCAAAGACCATGATCTTTCCCGCCAGACTGCCGGTACGCATGTCCATTTCATATTGCTTTCCCTTCATTGGAAATCCCTCCACGAAAGGCAGGGCGCGCCCTGTCGTTTTCTTCATTTTAGCACAGTTCCTCCTTCCTGACCACCCCTTTCCCTATTCACAATATTCATCTTATTTCGTATATTAATTCCTTTTATGCGCTAATATCCCCTCGTTTTTTCGCTATATCCCCGCTTTTCCCGCAAATCAAGCCCCCACTTTTTCTTGCGAGAATTATATTTATGCAAAATTTTCAAAAATCTATTGACTTTTAGAAAGCAGAGTGCTATTGTATTGTTCAACCCCGGAAGACAGTTTTCGGGTACGCAAAATTCCCATTTGAAAAGGATGATTAAACCATGAAAAAACTGTTTGCTATGATGCTGTCCGCCGCTATGATGCTGTCTTTGGCTTCCTGCGGTTCCAAGACTGAGGAGCCCGCTCCCGCTCCTGCCCCCGCTCCCGAGGCCTCCCAGCCCGCTCCCGAGACTCCCGCCGAGCCCGCTATCGAGACCGTTACCGAGGGCAAGCTGACCGTGGCTACCTCCCCCGACTTCGCTCCCTATGAGTTCTACGCCATCGACGAGAACGGCAACCCCTCTCTGGCCGGTTTCGACATCGCTCTGGCCGGTTACATTGCCGACCACATGGGTCTGGAGCTGGAGGTCATCCCCATGGACTTTGACGGCGTTCTGATGGAAGTCGCCACCGGCAAGGTCGACCTGGGTGTCGCCGGTCTGTCTCCCGATCCCGCTCGTATGGATGCCATGGACTTCTCCGACATCTACTATGAGGGCGGCCAGTCCTTCGTCACCGTCACCGCCAACAAGGACATGTTCAAGTCTCTGGAGGACACCAACAAGGCCGAGATCTCCGTCGGCGCTCAGACCGCTTCCATCCAGATGGATCTGGCCAACGAGTTCAGCCCCAACGCTGACATCGTCCCCCTGGTCAAGGTCACCGACATCATCGCCGAGCTGCTGACCGGCAAGCTGGACGGCGCTTACATCGAGACTGCCGTTGCCGAGTCCTACAAGACCAACTACCCCGAGCTGGAGATCGTTCTGGATGTCCCCTATGAGGCCGAGGGTTCCGCCATCGGCGTCGTCAAGGGCAACGAGCCTCTGCTGAACGCCGTCAACGCCGCCATTGCCGACGCTCTGGCCGACGGTTCCATGGACAACTTCGTCGCCGAGGCCGGTGAGCAGGCTTCCGGCAACATCTACGAGGGTCTGCTGGAGGGCTGATCCCCTGTATAACCCCATAAATACTCCGATTCCTCTCCGTATGACCGGGGAGGAATCGGTCTGTTTCTCCCCCTCTTAAAATCACCATCCGAAAGGAGTCTCCCATGGACGCATTCGTCAAACTCTCGAACTTTGAAAAGATCGTCCCCTACATGGACCTGTTCAAACAGGGCCTGCAGGTCACCATTCTGCTGTCCGCCTGCACCGTTGCCATCGGTTTTGTGCTGGCACTGATCCTGGCAGTCATGCGACTGTCCAACTTCACCCCCTTCCTGTGGCTCGCCCGCACCTTCCCCGGCGCGTTCGGCTTCTTTGAGTACGAGAAGGACGGCTCCAAGCGAGATTCCGGTTTCCTGTATCATATGGGCCGGTTCAATCCTCTGAACTTCCTGGCCACCGCCTATGTCGAGATCCTGCGCTCCACCCCTGTCATCGTGCAGATCATGATCATCTACCTGGGCGTGTTCTCCGTCATCAAGCTGCCCAGCTTCACCTTCATGGGCTTTATCAAGTTCAACCGCTTCTTCCCCGGCGTGGTCGCCCTGGGCATGAACTCCGGCGCCTACCTGTGCGAGATCATCCGCTCCGGTATGCAGTCCATCGACGGAGGCCAGAATGAGGCTGCCCGCTCTCTGGGTCTGAACTCTTTCCAGACTCTGCTGTACATCATCATGCCTCAGGCCATCCGCAACATCCTCCCCGCCATCGCCAACGAGTTCGTCGTTATCATCAAGGAGTCCGCCATCACCTACACCATCGGCATGCAGGACATCATGTCCGCCGTCAACGCGGTGAAGGGCGCAACTTTTATCATTGTGGAGCCTCTGCTGGTGGCCACCGCAATCTACTTCTGTCTTTGCTTCCCCACTTCCAAGCTGATCGCCTATGTCGAAAGGAGAATGAGCCGTGGCAGTAAGCGCTAAGATTCTGATCAAGGTCAAAAACCTGAAAATGTACTATCTCCGCGGCAAGATCAAAGCTCTGGACGATGTTTCCGTGGACATCAACAAGGGCGATGTCATGGTGGTCATCGGCCCCTCCGGTTCCGGCAAGTCCACCCTGCTGCGCTCCCTGAACCTGATGGAAAACCCCACTGCCGGCGAGATCATCTTCAACGGCGTGGACATCACCAAGCGCAAGTACACCGACAAAGAGGGCAAGGTCGTCAAGGTCAACATCGACGAGCACCGCCAGAAGATGGGCATGGTGTTCCAGCACTTCAACCTCTTCCCCCACATGACCATTCTGGACAACATGACTCTGGCCCCCATCAAGGTCAAGGGCATGAACAAGGCCGAGGCAGAGGCCAAGGCTCTGGCTCTGCTGGAGCGTGTCGGTCTGGCCGACCGTGCCGG
>JAZQVX010000128.1:0-2405 GCA_045632045.1 Lawsonibacter sp. | reverse complement strand
GCCCACGCCGGAGCAGTTTTCTCCGTTGACCACGGTGAAATGAACATCGTGTTCCGATTGCAGCTCGCGCAGGCGGCGGGACAGAATGTCCTGACCGCCCTCGCCCACCACATCGCCCACGGCGAGAATGTTGAGAAGCATAGGTGTACCTCCTTCAGAGGACGGATTGCCGCACCAGTCTGCGGACTGGTTCGCAATGACTGTCATTCCGAGCCGGT
The DNA here is from genome assembly GCA_045632045.1 of Lawsonibacter sp. GTDB lineage: Bacteria > Bacillota > Clostridia > Oscillospirales > Oscillospiraceae > Lawsonibacter. The sequence goes on along the minus strand of JAZQVX010000128.1, from coordinate 2,187 downwards.
GCGCACACCGGCGTGGGAATCCGTGTTCAGAATTCAAACATGTTATCACTCACGGTGGTGCTGGGACTGTAAAACAGCACCACGAAATCGGGGTCGAGCCCCAGAATCTCCCCCGGCAGATCCTCGCCGCTGTAGGCGCGCAGGTCGATGGTGGTCAGCTCACTGCACTGCAGGGCAAAGAAGGGGGTCAGAGCGCAGGCGAAGGAGTCGCGGATCATGACCACCTTGGGACCGTCGGGATTGAGATGGTTGGTGACGGTGGCCTTGGCCCAGTCGCCCCCGGCGAAGGTGACATAGGGGTTGGCGGTGAAGGGGTCGAACTTGATGTGTTCGGTGAAATAGAGGGCCTCGTTCAGGGTTCCGGTGCGGGGGGCGGCGGTTTCGGACACCTGATAGGTCATGTGGGTGGCAAACTGCGGGGAGTACAGGGCGAAATCGTCCAGACCGGCGTAGAGGGTGCCCACCCGCTTGCCCTGACTGCCCAGAAAGAGGTCGGGATAAACCTGTCGGGCGAAGTTCCCCTGCTCCAGTCCCTGCTCAAAGGGGGTGAAGCCGTATTCCTCCGCCAGCAGGCGGGTCATGATCTGATTTCCAACAAAGGCGCCGTCGGCGTTCCAGTGGTGGTCGGTGACGAAGAAGTAATTGGTCAGATCGGTGCCCATGTCATCCCGCAGGTCGATGGTGTGGATGCCTTCCTGCTCCAAAACAGACAGGAACCGGTCGGCCTCCTCATTGTGATAGTCCCGCAGGGCGGCGGGGACGCTCTCGGTGTGCTGGGGCACCTTCTGGGGGGTCATAACGGCGGTGAAGGGGATGCCCTGCTCCCCCAGCTTCGCGGCGAAGTTGGCGGTGGCCTGAGCGTTGTGGGTCACATCCTTCTGCTCCTGTCCCACGGAGCCGAAGGTAAGACTGTCGTTGTTCATGCGGATGACACAGTAGGAATAGCTGTCCTCCACAAATTTCTGGTTGGTGAGCTTCTGGACGGCGCCGTAGAGCTGGATGAAATGGTGCTCCCGGTCGAGGGCGGCGTTGAGGGTGCCCTCGGTCAGGTCGGCGGCGAACTCCAGCTTGGTCAGCAGGGAGTCGTCGGACTGATCCTCCCGGGCGTGCCAGGCGTCCAGAACGGTGTCGCGCATGGTGGAGAAGTCACTTAAAGTATATCCCGCCATGGCGCACAAAACAAGCAGAAAGGCGGCGGCGAGGATGGTGTTGGTTCGTTTCATGTCCGTCGCCTCCCTTAGAAATTGAAGTAGATGAAGGGGTTATAGGTGCCCTTCACCAGATAGGACATGGACACCAGAAATACCCCCAGCAGAGCGGCGGCGTGGAGAATGTCGGTCAGCCATGCCGCCCGGGAGTTTGCCAGCTTTTTCTCCACCCACTTGCCCACAGGCATGGCGAAGAGGACGGAGCAGAACAGAAAGACGAAGCACTCCCCGAGGTAGAAGGCGGACAGGTCACAGCCCAGTCCGTTTGCGCCCAGCATGGCCCGCAGGAAGCTGCCTGCATGGGTGAGGGACTCGCTGCGGAAGAGCATATTGGTCAGGTTGATGCAGATGAGGGCGTAGAGATGCTGGAAGAACCGGGGGAAATTGCGCCCCAGACCCCAGTATTTCTCCGCCGCCAGCAGAACGAAGCAGCACAGACCCCAGCCCACATAGGTCCAGTTGGCGCCGTGCCACACGCCGGTCAGCAGCCACACCACGAACATGTTGCGCAGCTGTCTGGCCCTGGTGCCCCGGCTGCCCCCCAGGGGGATGTAGACATAGTCCCGGAACCAGCTGCCCAACGAGATGTGCCAGCGGCGCCAGAACTCGCTGAAGGAGCGGGAGATGTGGGGGTAGTTGAAGTTTTCGTGGAAGTGGAAGCCGAACATCCGGCCCAGACCGATGGCCATGTCGGAGTAGCCCGAGAAGTCGTAGTACAGCTGCAGGGTATAGCAGATGCTGCCCAGCCACGCGAAGGCCATGGAGGGTGCCTCGGCACCGAAGGCCGCGTCGGCCACCAGTGCCATCTGGTTGGACAGCAGGACCTTCTTGCCCACGCCCAGAATGAAGCGGCGCACGCCCTCGGCGAAGTCGTCCCAGCTCTCCCGGCGGTGCATGATCTCGTCGGCCACCGTTTCATACTTGACGATGGGGCCCGCCACCAGCTGGGGGAAGAGGGCCACATACAGACCCACATTCA
>JAZQVX010000127.1:0-3387 GCA_045632045.1 Lawsonibacter sp. | reverse complement strand
GACTCACGGACGGCGATCTGAGCGTTGGCGGCGATGGCGTTGGCCAGCTCCATGGCCTTGTTCATCAGCTCCTCGGGAGCGACCACATGGCTGACCAGACCGATCTCCTTGGCGCGGGCGGCGTTGATGGTCTGAGCGGTGAGGATGAGCTCCATGGCATTGGCCATGCCCACGATGCGGGGCAGACGCTGGGTACCGCCGAAGCCGGGGGTGATGCCCAGACCCACCTCGGGCTGACCGAACTTGGCCTTCTCACTGGCAATGCGGATGTCGCAGGCCATGGACAGCTCACAGCCGCCGCCCAGAGCAAAGCCGTTGACGGCAGCAATGGTGGGCTTGGCCAGATTCTCCAGCTTCAGGAAGACCTGGTTGCCGAACAGGCCGAACTTCTTGGCCTCGGTGGGGGTGAGGGTGGACATCTGGCCGATGTCGGCGCCGGCAACGAAGGAGCGGCCTGCGCCGGTGACGATGGCGACCAGAATGCTGTCGTCGTTGGCGACCTCGTCCAGTACGGCGGACAGATCAGCGAGCACCTCGCCGTTCAGGGCGTTGAGCGCCTCGGGACGGTTCATGGTGATGACGCCCACGGCGCCGTTGCGTTCCAGAGTGACGAAAGACATAAATGGTTCCTCCTTGATATATGTGATCGGGAAGCAATAAGCATTCAGTTTAGCCTCATTATAGACCAATCTGCCGCCGCTATCAAGGCTAATCGGGACTTTTTCTTGACATGGGTTGACATTTCGGGGCATATCATCCCCTGAAGGGAGCGTGAGGGGATGAAAGGAATGGGCAGACAGGTGCTGATGCTGACAGGGCTGAGCGCTCTGGCCCAGATCATCGGCTTTGGGTACCGGGTGGTCATGGCGCGGCTGGTGGGAGCGGAGGTCATGGGACTGTACCAGCTGGTCATGTCGGCCTATGGGGTGATCCAGTCCGTCACCACCGTGGGACTGACCGCCGCCCTGTCCAATCTCACCGCCCGGTGTCTGGCGGTTGGGGAGAGCGAGGGGGTTCATCGGCTGCGGGGGCTGTGCCTGCGGCTGTTTTTCTGTCTGATGCTGCCGGTGGGGGGAGCGGTCATCCTCTTCTCCGATGCCATCTCCGTACACCTCCTGGGAGATGCCAGAACCCAGTTGGGGCTGATCCTGCTCATCCCCTGCCTCACCCTTACGGCTGTGGAGAACCTCCATAAAAACGCCTTCTACGGAGCGGGACGGCATCTTCCGCCGGCAGTGGCGGAGGTGTGGGAGCAGGTGGTGCGGGCCTGCGCCGTGCTGGGACTGCTGGTCTGTTTTCTGCCCCAATACCCGGAGCGGGCGGTGGGGCTGATTCTGTGGGGGATGATTTTATGTGAGGTGTCCTCGGCAGTCACCCTCTGGACGCTGTACGGCCAGTCCTTCGGGAGAACCCGCCGTAAGGGCCAACGAGCGGGCGGGGAGGGACAGGTGAGGCGGGTGGCCGCCATTGCGGTCCCTGTGGCCCTCAACGCCCTGCTGGGCAATCTGCTGGGGGCGGCGAATTCCACCCTTGTGCCCAGACTGCTGGTGCGGGGCGGCATGGAGCGGGGGGAGGCCATCGCCCGGTTGGGGGTGGTCTGCGGCATGACCTTTCCCATGCTGGCCCTGCCCACGGTCTATCTGGGAGCGCTGAATCTGGTGCTGATGCCCAAACTGGCCCGGGCTTCCGCGCTGGGGCGGCGGGAAGAGGTGGGGCGGCTGATCTCCGAAGGAATGGGGACGGTGTGCCGCCTGACGGTGCCCTGCATGACCGCCATGGTGGTCTTTGGGGGTGAACTGGGGCAGCTGCTCTACGGTCGGGAGGATGTGGGGGAGTACATTCTGCCGCTGGGGATCGCCATGGGACTGGGCTGCTGTGTCAGCGTGCTGGCCACCGCCCTGAACAGCATCGGGGGACAGAAGCTGGTGGCGGGCATCTCACTGCTGGGGGGCGTGGTGCGCCTTGGCTGTACCGTGGCACTCACCCTCCTGCCCGGAGTGGAGATGGGGGGTTATGCGGCGGGGGTGCTGGTGGGAACGGTGCTGGAACTGGGACTGTGTCTGCTGGCGGCGGCAAGACTGGCGGGGCTGAAACCGGAGCTGCTCCGGTGGCTGCTGGCACCGGTGGTGGGTGCCGTACTGGGAGGATTGAATGGATCTCTGCTTCTGCGCATTCTGCTTGCTGCCGGTGTACCTCGAATATGGACGATTGCGACTTGTTTGTCCTTTGGCGGGGGACTGTATCTTCTGGTGCAGTGGCTCCTGCAAGAAAATGGGCAAAACGACTAAAACTATAGTTAAATAACTAACTAATTCGTTATTATTGACAAAATATAGGGAAACATGTTATATTGTTGGTATAACTTGAAAGCATAAGCACCTTTTTGCCCACGAAGAATGCTTCGGGCGGGGGAAACCCCTGTCCTATCAGTAAGGAGGGAAAACTCTTGAGTCGATTGTCCATTGAAAATCCGGGTCGTGCCCAAACTGTACTGGGGGGACTGAACCGGGACATGGAGCGGCGCATCAATGCCAGTCCCCATGGTCTGTGCCCGGTGGATATGTCCCTGAACTATCTGCGTCTGTGCCATGCCCAGACCTGCGGCAAGTGTGTCCCCTGCCGCGTGGGTCTGAGCCAGCTGACCGTGCTGATCGAGCAGGTTCTCGATCGCACCGCCACTGTGGCGACCATTGATCTCATCGAGCGCACCGCTCAGGTCATCGCCGACAGCGCCGACTGCGCCATCGGTTATGAGGCGGCACATATGGTGCTCAAGGGCGTGCGCGGCTTTCGCGAGGACTATGAGGAGCATGTGCTCCACGGCCGCTGTATCTGCGGTCTGAGCCATCCTGTGCCCTGTGTCTCCGGCTGTCCCGCCCATGTGGATATTCCCGGCTATGTGGCCCTTATCCGCGCCGGCCGCAACGAGGACGCCGTGAAGCTCATCCGCAAGGATAACCCCTTCCCCTCCGCCTGTGCCTATGTCTGTGAGCATCCCTGTGAGGAGCAGTGCCGCCGTCGTATGGTGGACGATGCCATCAACATCTGCGGCCTGAAGCGCTTTGCGGTGGATCATGCCGAAGATACCGGCGCTCCCGCCATGGAAGAGCCCACCGGCAAGACGGTCGGCATCATTGGCGGAGGCCCCTGCGGCCTGACCGCGGCCTACTTCCTGTCCCGGATGGGCCACAAGGTCACCGTGTACGAGCAGCGCCCCAAGCTGGGCGGTATGCTCCGTTACGGCATCCCCGACTACCGTCTGCCTCAGGATGTGCTGGATCGCGATATTGAGCACATCCTCTCCACCGGCATCAAGGTACATACCGGCGTTTCCATCGGCAAGGATGTGACCATGGAAAATATCCGCATGAGCTATGACGCGGTGTA
>JAZQVX010000126.1:0-2487 GCA_045632045.1 Lawsonibacter sp. | reverse complement strand
TTACGAATACTGCCGCATCAGCAGTTCCAGATCGTTTTCCAGATAGACGGATGCGGAGAGATTGGGATCATAGTGCAGACAGGTGCCCTTGTCGGGGCACAGGGGGAGGATGACCGCCTCGGGCAGGCGGGACAGGGTCAGGTTGCGGCCGTAGAGGGCACGGTACTCCTGCTCCAGCACCCGGAAGAGGTTCAGGGCAGACTCCAGACAGGTCTTGGAGATGCGGAACACCACATCCTTGCCGCACTCGTCGGCGTAGGAGGGCATGGCGTAGGGCAGGATGTGGTTGATACCGGGCAGCAGACCGGGTACGGGGGAGGCGGAGCGGCGGACGGTGTTGCCGCCGATGAAGGGATAGAGGGTGGCCTCCACGAACCACTGCTTCAGATTGGGAATGAAATAGACGCTGTCCACCGGGCGGTTCCAGGAGCCCATCAGGTCCCGGCCATAGCCGGACAGCACGCCCACCAGCACCATGCGAACATCAATGTTCTCCTGCTGGAGGATGGGGTTGAGGATGTTCAGGCGGAAGCCGGGGTGCATGAGGTCATCCACCAGAATGACAGGGCGGTTGAAGGACTTGATGGTGCGGATCTGGCTGGACAGGGGGGAGTAGTTGGGGAAGGCCTCCAGGGTGCTGTGGCGCAGATCGGGGGAATAGACCTTGTCGGTGTGGATGGTCTTGGTGACGGTATTGGGCACCACCTTGCTGCGCAGCAGCTTGCCGAAGGGGACGCACATGCTCTCGCCCAGCACCCGGGGGGTGGTGGGGGTGGAGGGGACGCAGTTATAGGCGGTGATCTTCTCCAGCAGACGCTGGTGGATGATGTCGGCGGTGAGGGGGAGCACCAGACAGCCGGGGTACAGCTCGGTCATGGCCAGCTGGAGGCGGTCGTGGCCCTGACGGATGGCGGCAAGGACCTTGGGATTGCGGTTCAGAGGCTCCTGGATGGTAGTCTCCAGATTCTGAATGAGGACCACAGGGGTGCGCATGTCCACCTCACGGATGGGCAGACCGGGTTCGTGAGAGACGAAACCGCTGCGGTGGAGTACATCCTCCACCTCGGGGGAGATGTGAGCCAGATGGGGGTAGTAGACGGCGTAGACATACTCCTCTTCCAGCGCCCGGGCCAGCAGCTCCGTCACCAGCAGCTGTGCGTTGTCCCGATGCTTGTCGTTCAGGGCGGACAGGTCGGTGATGAGCAGAGTCTTGCCCGCGCTGCGCAGACGGATGCGGTTGGCCAGCTGGGTGTCACCCATGACGGAGTACAAATCGGAAGAGGGAACATCCCGATAGGCGATGTAGCCCAAAGTGTCCCGGTTGTCCGAGCGCTGAAGCAGCAGCAGACTGTCCTTGCTGTGGTAGGGGCGATCCCGGATGACCTTGTTGAGGATGTCGGCGTCGGGCTCCCGCACCCAGCGGAAGTCCACCTCGCCGGCGCCCAGCAGAGCCTTGTCCTGACGATCCCGGAGATACAGGCCGTTCTGATAGATGAAGTCCTGAATGACGGGGTCGATGAAGGTGGAGATGTCCCGGTTGAGATCCACATTCTCCCGGATGCGGGTGGAGCTGATGTCCTCCAGATGGGGAGGCAGGTGGAGGTGGATAATATCGCCGGTGATGGGCAGATTTTCGGGCAGGGGCTTGCCTCCGGACCGGTGGAAGATGACATGATTCATGCCGTGGATGGAGTTGGGTCTGGGGGGAGCCTGATAGGAGGAGGCGTTGGTGACCACATCGCTGCCCGCCACCAGATAGACCTCCTGACCGGGGAACAGGGACACCATCCGCTTCAGATCGGAGGGGTTGGCGATGTTCACAGGGATGTCATCGGGGAAGAGATGGACATTGAAGTCCCCCGCCACCGACAGATTGACGATCTGGCGGCGGATCAGATGGGGCTGAGCCTTCTTGGACCAGGAGAACTCGTCCACGGCCAGATAGACATCGAAGCCCAGATCCCGGATGGCGTGGACGATGCCCTTGTGGGAGAGGGTGAAGGGGTCGAAGGTGCCGGGGAAGAAGGCCACCTTGCGGGGTTTTTCGAAGGTGAAGGGGCCGTGATCCAGACGGCGATGGGCGATGAAGTGGTAAATATCGGCCAGAGCGGCGGCGCGATAGAAGAAGGTGAGGGGATCGGACTGCTGGGGGGCCTCCTGAATGAGGAAGCGCAGCTTTCGGAAGCACAGGGCGAACAGGCGGGCTTTTTCCTCCATGGACAGCACATCGTCCTCGAACAGGAAGTTGCCGATGACCAGCAGAGCCTCCTGCCGGACGGCCTCCCGGTAGTGGGCCAGACCCTGCAGCAGCAGACCCAGCAGCACCTCGCGGCGGTTCTCATAGACCTGCTGCTCCTCGGGGAAGCGCTGGGCGTAGGCGGGGTAGTGCTGGAGCAGTACCGCCACGGTATGCAGAGCGCCGGCCACGGCGGAGTCGTTGGGGGAGCCCAGCATGCCCTTGAGCCACAGAACCTGCTCGTCCAGCTC
>JAZQVX010000125.1:0-3343 GCA_045632045.1 Lawsonibacter sp. | reverse complement strand
GATGTTGAGCATCTGCTCAGTTTCCTGACGGGCCTCCTCCTCGGTGGCGTGCATGGTGTGACCCTCCTGCCACAGGAACTCGCGGTGGCGCAGGAAGGGACGGGAGGTCTTCTCCCAGCGCAGAACGCTGCACCACTGGTTGTACTTCTTGGGCAGGTCGCGGTGAGAGTGGATGATGTTCTTGAAATGCTCGCAGAACAGAGTCTCGGAAGTAGGACGGATGCAGTAGCGCTCCTCCAGCTTCTCGCTGCCGCCGTAGGTGACCCAGGCGCACTCGGGAGCAAAGCCCTCAACATGGTCCTTCTCCTTCTGCAGCAGGGACTCGGGGATCAGCATGGGCATGGAAACATTCTGATGACCGGTCTTCTTGAACATCTCGTCCAGAGTCTTCTGGATGTTCTCCCAGATGGCGTAGCCATAGGGACGGTAGATGAACATACCCTTGATGGAGGAGTAGTCGATCAGCTCAGCCTTCTTGCACACGTCGGTGTACCACTGGGTGAAGTCGACCTCCATGTCGGTGATCTGCTCCACCTGCTTCTTGTTGGGATTAGCCATATCGTTTCATTCCTTTATTATAAAGTGATGGGTTTGATAATCATACGGATTCATTGTATGGGTGACTCCGAAAAAAGTCAAGGGATTGGCAGAAAAAAGGTAAAAAAGAACCGTTGCAACGGAGAGAAAGTCGTGATATACTTCGGTCAAGACACCATATATGACAAGGGGATGAGGATATGGAAGCCCAGAAGAGAAGAGAGGGCATTGCCCGCCGGCTGGAGCAGGCCGAGGGGCCCGTCAGCGCCAGCGCGCTGGCAAAGGAGTTCGCCGTCAGCCGCCAGATCATTGTGGGTGATGTGGCTTTGCTGCGGGCTGCGGGGCTGGACATCGCCGCCACCCCCAGAGGATATATCCTCCCCGCCGGCACCACCGGCATCCGCTTCACCGTGGCCACCAGCCACAACGCCGCCCGGATGGAAGAGGAACTCCACGCCATCGTGGATCAGGGGGGCACCGTGCTGGATGTCATCGTGGAGCATCCTATTTATGGTCAGCTCACCGCGCCCCTGCGCATGAGCAGCCGCTATGAGGTGGGGCAGTTTGTGGAGCGCTGCCGGGAAGAGGAGGCCACCCCTCTGTCCCTGCTCACCGACGGCGTGCATCTGCATACCGTGGTCTGTCAGGATGCCGCCTGCGAGCAGCGCATCAAAAACGCCCTGCGGGAACTGGGGATTTTGTTGGAAGGATAAATTGGGCCTCCCTCAGAGAAGAGGGAGGCCATTTATGTAATTAAATCATATATTCGGAGAAGGTTTCTGCAATAGTGCTATCCGCTTGGTTGCTGTTTTCAAATTTTTCTTTGATTTGCTCGTTGATGATGGCATACATGACATCGATCTGCTTCATATCATCCTCTTTGATTGCAATGGTGGCAATATCTTCATTTTCTCCGCACTGAGGGAAGTTGACAAGCCAGGTTCCGTTTACAAATTCGGGGTCGCAGATCCAACCCTGCATTCCTTTGTGAACGCCGTCTGCGGCATAAGACTTCTTTTCCACAGTGACCTCAACGCAATCCATTTCTTTCATATTACTTCCCTCCGTATGGTGTGTTAAGTTTTAGTTTTCCGCCGGGTTTTAACATCCAGCCCGTCAGAAATGAGACATCAGTCGATGCATTCCGGTTTGGGATTGTGATACGAATGCTGAGCCGCTGTCCACGAGTGTCTAGTTTGCCTAAAACATAGTTTCCGAGAAGATATTGTTCCAGAGCTTGCTTTTCAATCTCTTTTTGCAGCCAGGGGGCATCTGTTACAGAGTATCCCCATTTTTGAAATAATTTTTTCCTTGTTATGTGTGTATCCATTTTTTGTATTGAACAAATAAGGGTCAAATTTGCTGTAGTCACTATATGCGGCAGCGTTGGCCTCCACGAGAGAGTAGTCAATGGGGTCTAATGTGCAGTGACAATGTGGATGATGGGGACTTATAGGGGTATTATCGCCCTCAAACCAGCATCCGTCAAGCCGTAAACAATCTTCGCAATGAGTGTTGCCCTCGTTGTGGTGCATGAGGCTCGATTTTGGCATAAAGATATGCAACTAAAAAACGAGAAATTTTAAAATCGTCGAAAGAGATAAAAAGACTATGCACTTTTTGTTATTATTGCTGAGGCGATGGAATATAAAAGGGGGCTTGACAAAATCCGAAACCCTGTTAAAATACCTTATCGACAGGTGTCTTGACACATGTAAAACATATACACGACGAGGAGATTTGAGATGAAAGAATTTCTCAAACGAAAAAATATTGAAGTTTCCGCCAAACGCTACGGTATCGACGCGCTGGGAGCCATGGCGCAGGGTCTGTTCTGCTCCCTGCTCATCGGCACCATCATCAAGACGCTGGGTCAGCAGCTGAACATCCAGTACCTCATCGACATCGGCACCTATGCCACCGCCGTGGCCGGTCCTGCCATGGCTGTGGCCATCGGTTACGCCCTGAAGGCAGATCCCATGGTGCTGTTCTCTCTGGCTGCTGTGGGCTGGGCAGCCAACGCCGAGGGCGGTGCGGGCGGCCCCATGGCCGTGCTGGTCATCGCCATCATCGCCGCTGAGTGCGGCAAAATGGTGTCCAAGGAGACAAAGGTGGACATTCTGGTCACCCCCGGCGTCACCATTCTGGTGGGTATTTCCCTTGCCAAGCTCATCGCGCCCGCCATCGGCGGCGCAGCCAATGCCTTTGGCAACTTTATCATGCTGACCACCGAGCTGCAGCCCTTCTTTATGGGCATCGCTGTTTCCGTACTTATGGGCATCGCCCTGACCCTGCCCATCTCCTCCGCCGCCATCTGTGCCTCTCTGGGTCTGGTGGGTCTGGCAGGCGGCGCCGCCGTGGCAGGCTGCTGTGCCCAGATGGTGGGCTTTGCCGTCATGTCCTTCAAGGAGAACCGCTGGGGCGGTCTGGTATCTCAGGGCATCGGCACCTCCATGCTCCAGATGCCCAACATCGTGAAAAACCCCCGAGTCTGGATCCCTCCCATTCTGGCCTCTGCCATCACCGGCCCCATTGCCACATGTGTCTTTGGTCTGCAGATGAACGGCGCCCCCGTCAACTCCGGCATGGGCACCTGCGGTCTGTGCGGTCAGATCGGCGTTTGGACCGGCTGGCTCGCCCCCGTGGAGAAGGCTGTAGAGATGGGCGCCACCGCCATCACTCCCGGCGCTATGGACTGGATCGGTCTGGTGCTGATCTGCTTCGTCCTGCCCGCCATCCTGTCCACCGTCTTCTGCGAGATCCTGCGCAAGATGGGCTGGATCAAGGAAGGCGATCTGAAGCTGCC
>JAZQVX010000124.1:0-1936 GCA_045632045.1 Lawsonibacter sp. | reverse complement strand
AGATAGAAGGGTTCCTCTCCCCTCTTGCGCACCGCAAAATCCAGACCACTGACCTCGGCGCAGTCCACGCCGTCAGCCTTGCACATACGCAGCAGAGCGGGCAGATCGCCGCTGCCGTTGCTGTCCACCTTGACCAGAATGGGATAATCGACTCCGCAGGCGGCGCGAACAGCCCCGATGATCTCACCGCAGATGCGGTAGCGGTTTTCCAGACTGCCGCCGTACTCGTCGGCGCGGGCATTCTGGCTGGGATCCACAAAAGAGGACAGCAGATAGCCGTGAGCCATGTGAACCTGCACACCGTCCACACCGCAGTCCTTGCAGATCTTTGCGCCAAAGGCGAAAGCCTCTACCAACGCCTTCAGTTCCTCTTTTGTAAAGTCGGCGGGAGACTTGGGCGGACGACCGTTGACCGCCTCAGGCGCCTTGATGCCGGTGTGGCTGAGCTGCACCGCCAGTTTTGCTCCATGGCTGTGAACACCCTCACAGGTACGGCGCAGAACCTCACAAGAGTTGGCCAGCATCCCGCTGTCCATATCGGCAGTCAGAATGGGCTGTCCCTCGTCGGCGCGCTGGGTGGCATCCATGGAAAACTGACCGGTGATGATCAGTCCCACACCGCCGGCCGCCAATTCTTCATAATTCTCCTGCCAACCCCGGGTCAGTTCGCCCTCCCGGGTGGCGAGATGGTCATTGGTGGCAGAACGCACCGTGCGGTTTTTTACCGTCATGGTGCCGATCTTGCCCTCCATCCACAGTTTTTCCATGCAGATCACTCCTTTTTCTGCATTGTACCCCACTCCCCCATCCTCTGTCAATCTCGTTCCCCTCTTGACGGAAGCGGGTTTTGCTTTTATAGTAGTATCAAGCTGTTACCACCCGAAAAGGAGCAACAACATGAATATTTGTGACATCAACGACATCAAGGCCCTGCTGGCACGGCACGGCTTCCGTTTTTCCAAGTCTATGGGTCAGAATTTTCTGATCGAACACTGGGTACCCTATGACATCGCCCATTCCTCCGGCGCCCGTGAGGGCACTGCCGTTCTGGAAATCGGCCCCGGCATCGGCCCCCTGACCCGGGAACTGTCCGCCCGCGCCGACAAGGTTGTGTGCGTGGAGCTGGATCGCTCTCTGCTGCCCATTCTGGCTGAAACTCTGGCAGACCGGGACAATGTGGAGATCGTCTCCGGCGATGTGCTGAAGGTCAACATCCCCGAGCTGGTGGACGAGAAGTTCGGCGGCCGCACCGCGCTGGCCTGCGCCAATCTTCCCTATAACATCACCACTCCCGCCATCACCGCCTTGATCGAGGCCGAGCGTTTCCAGCAGATCACCGTCATGATCCAGAAGGAAGTGGCTCAGCGCATCTGCGCCGCCCCCGGCACCTCCGACTACGGCGCGTTCTCCGTCTATTGCCAGTATCACGCCAAGTGCGAGCTGCTCTTCGATGTGCCCAACACCTGCTTTATCCCCGCACCCAAGGTAACTTCCGCCGTACTGCGGATGACTCCCTGCACCCCTCCCGAGTGCGTGGATGATCCCGACCACTTCTTCAAGGTGGTCAAGGCCGCCTTCGCTCAGCGCCGCAAAACCCTGCTCAATGGTCTGTCCATGGCTTTCGGTTCTCAGCTGTCCAAGCAGCAACTTCAGGAAGTCATCGCATCCTGCGGTTTCCCCGCCGACATTCGTGGCGAGCGGCTGGGCATCCCCGAGTTCGCCGCACTGTCCAAGGCTCTGCGCGAGGCCGTAAAGTAATTCTCAAAAGGAGACTACCATGTCCGATCAGTTCATTCGTACCCGTCTGCTCATCGGCGACGAGCCCCTGAACAAACTTAACGCCGCAAAGGTCGCCGTCTTTGGCGTGGGCGGCGTGGGAGGTTTCTGCGTGGAAGCACTGGCCCGTGCAGGTATTGGCACTTTACACCTGTACGAC
>JAZQVX010000123.1:0-3606 GCA_045632045.1 Lawsonibacter sp. | reverse complement strand
CGCCGTCAACAGCCCCATGCCCGGCAATGTCTTCAAGGTCGAGTGCAAGGTTGGCGATTCCGTCAACGCTGGTGATGTTCTGGTCGTTCTGGAGGCCATGAAGATGGAGATCGAGGTTGCCGCTCCCTGCGCCGGCACCGTCAAGGCTGTCTCCGCTACCGTCGGCTCCGCCGTCAACACCGACGACCTGCTGGTCACTCTGGGTTGATCTAATTGAGTCCTTTTGGAGGGACGCACAGAATGTGCGTCCCTCTTTTTATATTTTTGCAACAATTTTACGAATAATTGAGACGATGATACGAAATCTCCCTTGCAAAAGGGCGTAAGACATGATACACTAAAGTGAAACATATCATTCTTTTGTACATGCTTATGAATGATGAAGGAGGCACACATGAAAGGCATCGTATTGGCAGCAGGAAAGGGTACCCGACTCTATCCCATGACCAAGCCGGTCTGTAAGCCGCTGCTGTCGGTTTATGATAAACCGCTGATTTATTATCCCATTGCCATCCTGATGCAGGCTGGCATTTCGGATATTCTGGTCATCGTTCCCCCGGATGAAACGAACACCTTCAAAGCTCTGTTGGACGATGGCAGCCAGTACGGCATCTCCATCTCCTATGCCGAACAGCCCGTTGCCGGCGGTATCGCCGATGCACTGCTCATCGGCCGCGAGTTTGTAGGTGAGGATCATGTCTGTCTGGTGCTGGGTGATAATATTTTCTACGCCAAGGATCTGGGCGCTACCCTGAAGCGGGCGGCCGCCAACGAAGTGGGCGCCACCGTCTTCGGCTATTGGGTGGAGGATCCCCGCCCCTTCGGCGTGGTGGAATTCGATGAGGAGGGCAAGGCCATCTCCATCGAGGAGAAGCCCCGCTATCCCAAGTCCAATTACATCATCCCCGGTCTGTATTTCTATGACAATCAGGTCATGGAGATCGCCGGCAATCTGAAGCCTTCCGCCCGCGGCGAGCTGGAGATCACCGATGTCAATCTGGAGTATCTCCGCCGTGGTCAGCTGCAGGTCATGCCTCTGGCCAAGGACTTTACCTGGCTGGATGCAGGTACTGCCGACAGTCTGATCGATGCTGGTCAGACCATTCGCCGGATCCAGTATGAAACAGGCCGCTATGTGGGATGTCTGGAGGAGCTGGCCCTCAATGAGGGCTGGGTGACTGACGAACATGTCCACGCCATCGGTGATGAGCTGAACATGACGCTGTACGGTCAGTATCTCCAGTGCCTGTAATACCCATACTGCCCTGATTTCCGAGCAGGGCGGCGTGTTGAAAACGAATTCTCGACCCGTACTAAGTATATAGAGGAGGAGTAGCAATGAACAAATATGAAATTGCCGTGAAAAAGACGCTTACTCCTGAGATCAGCCTGATCTCTGTGTATGCGCCCCTGATCGCCAAGAAAGCAAAGGCCGGTCAGTTTATCATTCTGCGTGTGGATGCTGAGGGCGAGCGTATCCCTCTGACCATTTCCAACGCCGATGCTGAAAAGGGGCTGGTCACTGTGGTGTTCCAGAAGATCGGTGCCACCACGATGGCTCTGGATCTGCTGAACCAGGGCGATTGCCTGCACGATTTTGTTGGTCCTCTGGGTGTAGCTACTGAGGTTGAGAATCTGGGCCGTGTCGCCGTTCTGGGCGGCGGTCTGGGCTGTGCCATCGCACTGCCTGTGGCTAAGGCTCTGACCGAGGCCGGCAACACCGTCGATCTGATCGGCGGCTTTAAGACGAAGGACATCGTCATCCTCGAAGAGGAGATGAAGAACGCCTGTACCGAACTGCACATCTGCACCGATGACGGTTCTTACGGTTACGCCGGTTTCGTCACCGGCAAGCTGGAGGAGCTGATCACTTCCGGCGTGAAGTTCGACCATGTCTTTGCCATCGGTCCTCTGATGATGATGAAGTTTGCCTGCAAGCTGACTGCCAAGTACGACATTCCCACCACCGTGTCCATGAACCCCGTTATGATCGACGGTACCGGTATGTGCGGCGGCTGCCGCCTGACCGTGGACGGCGAAGTGAAGTTTGCCTGTGTGGACGGACCCGACTTTGACGGCCACAAGGTGGATTTCGACGAGGTCATTGCCCGCAATGCTACCTATAAGGAACACGAAGCCAAGGCGAAAGAGGCTCACCTCTGCCGTCTGGGAGGAGGTGCTATGAATGGCTAACATGCAGATGAACAAGACCCCCATGCCCGAGCAGGCTCCCGACATCCGCAATGCCAACTTCAAGGAAGTTGCTCTGGGCTACACGCTGGAGCAGGCCATCAACGAGGCACAGCGCTGCCTGCAGTGTAAGAATCCTCTGTGCGTGAGCGGCTGCCCCGTGG
Organism: Lawsonibacter sp.; assembly: GCA_045632045.1. GTDB lineage: Bacteria > Bacillota > Clostridia > Oscillospirales > Oscillospiraceae > Lawsonibacter. The sequence goes on along the minus strand of JAZQVX010000123.1, from coordinate 1,252 downwards.
GTATCCCCATTCCTCAGTTCCTGGGCAAGGTGGCTGAGGGCGATATCGCCGCCGCCTATGAGATCCTGTCCAACGCCAACGCTCTGCCCGCCATCTCCGGCCGTGTCTGCCCTCAGGAGAACCAGTGCGAGGGTAAGTGTGTCCGCGGTGTCAAGGGTGAACCTGTGGCCATCGGCCGTGTGGAGCGCTTTGTGGCCGACTGGGCTGCCGAGAATGGCATCGCCAATGTTGCCACCGCCCCCAAGAACGGTCACAAGGTTGCCGTCATCGGTTCCGGCCCTGCCGGCCTGACCTGTGCCGGTGAGCTGGCCCGTATGGGTTATTCTGTCTCTGTTTTCGAGGCGTTCCATGTCCCCGGCGGCGTTCTGAGCTATGGCATCCCTGAGTTCCGTCTGCCCAAGGCCATTGTGGCTCGCGAAGTCTCCAATCTGGAGAAGATGGGCGTCGACATTGAGCTGAATATGGTCATCGGTAAGGTTCTGACCATCACCGAGCTGTTCGAGATGGGCTATGAGGCCGTCTTTATCGGTTCCGGTGCCGGTCTGCCCATGTTTATGAAGATCCCCGGCGAGTCCCTGGTCGGTGTCTACTCCGCCAACGAGTATCTGACCCGTATCAACCTGATGAAGGCCTATAAGGACGATGCCGCAACCCCCATTCTGCACAACAAGGTGGTCGCCGTTGTCGGCGGCGGCAATGTTGCCATGGATGCTGCCCGCTGCGCCAAGCGTCTGGGTGCCGAGGTTCATATCGTCTACCGCCGCTCCGAAGCCGAGCTGCCCGCCCGTGCCGAAGAAGTCCACCACGCCAAGGAAGAGGGCATCATCTTCGATCTGCTGACCAACCCCATCTCCATCGAGGGTGACGAGAAGAACCATGTCCAGTCCATCACCTGCGTGAAGATGGAACTGGGAGAGCCCGACGCTTCCGGCCGTCGCCGTCCTGTTGTCATTGAGGACAGTGAGTTCAAGACTGAGGTCGATGCCGTCATCATGGCTCTGGGTACTCAGGCCAACAAGATGAGCTATAATGGTACTCCCGGTCTGAAGGAAACCCGTAAGGGCTGCGTTGAAGCCGACGAGACCGGTGCCACCTCTGTGCCCGGTGTCTTTGCCGGCGGTGATGCCGCAACCGGTGCCGCCACCGTCATTCTGGCCATGGGCGCAGGTAAGGCTGCCGCCAAGTCCATTGACGAGTACATCAAGAATAAGGGTTAATTCTGTAAAGTAAAATCACAGGACACCGGTTGCCG
>JAZQVX010000122.1:0-2135 GCA_045632045.1 Lawsonibacter sp. | reverse complement strand
CGTGGCCAAGGCCGGCGAGGGCGGCCGTCTGTTCGGCGCCGTCACCGGCAAGGAGATCGCCGAGGCTCTGTCCAAGCAGCACGGCATCACCATCAACAAGGCCAAGCTGGTGCTGGATGAGCCCATCAAGGCCTGCGGCGGTTATCAGATCAAGGCCAAGCTGGGCCATGAGATCGTGGGCACCGTCAATGTGATGGTGGCAGAGGCCTAAAAAAGTTATGTAGGGGCCGATGCCATCATCGGCCCGGTGCGATATTCTGTGGGCGGATGGGGACATCCGCCCCTACACCATCACGAAGGAGGGGTTCCCATGGCGATCAGCGAAGAGGAACTGCTGACCAGACAGCTCCCCCACAGCGTTGAGGCCGAACAGGCTGTGCTGGGCTCCATGCTCATCGACCCCCGGTGTGTGCCGGAGGTCATCGACAAGCTGCGGGTAGAGGACTTCTATCTGCGCCAGAACCGGGAAATTTACGAAACAATTTACTCCATGTTCAACTACTCCCTCACCATCGACCCGGTGACGGTGCTGGAGAACATGAAGAAGAGCGGCTATTACGATGAAAATCAGAGCCGCGGCTATATCCTCCAGCTCATGGACACCACCCCCACCGCCGCCAATGTGCTGGAGTATGTGGAGATCATCCGGGACAAGACCCTGCTGCGCCGTGTGGCTGAAACTGCCGGAGAGCTGACCGCTCTCGTGCAGGAGGGCACCGACAGTGGACAGGATGTGCTGGAGGCCGCCGAGCAGCGGATCTACGCCATCCGTCAGGGACGCGCCGCCAAGGGTCTGACCCCCATCTCCGCCGTTTTGATCGAGGTCTACGACCGTCTGAGCGAACTGGCCGCCAGCGACAGCGCCATCCCCGGCCTGTCCACCGGTCTGAAGGATCTGGACAGAGCCATCTCCGGTCTGAACAAGTCCGACCTCGTTCTGATGGCCGCCCGCCCCGGTATGGGTAAGACCTCTATGGCGCTGAATATCCTGCTGGATGCCGGCAAGAAGTCGGGCAAGACCGTGGCCTTCTTCTCTTTGGAAATGAGTAAGGAGCAGCTTGCCATGCGTCTGATCTCCGGCGAGTGCTTCGTGGACAACAAGAAGCTGGTCACCGGCAAGCTCACCGAGCAGGACTGGGAGAGCGTGGCCATGGCCGCCGACTCCCTCAACCGCGCCAACATCCTCATCGACGACGACTCCTCCGTCACGGTGGCTGACATCAACGCCAAGTGTCGGAGAGTGGATAATCTGGGACTGGTGGTCATCGACTACCTCCAGCTGATGCAGTCCGCCGGCGGCAAGACCCGCTCCGGCGACAACCGACAGCAGATCGTTTCCGACATCTCCCGAAGCCTGAAGATCATGGCCAAGGAGCTCGATGTCCCGGTCCTGTGTCTGTCCCAGCTCTCCCGTGCCAACGAAAGCCGTACCGACAAGCGCCCCATGCTGTCCGACCTGCGTGAATCGGGCGCCATCGAGCAGGACGCCGACATCGTCCTCTTCCTCTACCGCGACGGCTACTATAATAAGGACAGCGAAAACCCCAATCTGGCCGAGTGCATCATCGCCAAGAACCGCCACGGCGAGACCGGCACCGTCCAGCTGCAGTGGATGCCCGAGTTCACCACCTTCAGTGACATGGAGTGGCAGCACGCAGAGTAAGATACGAAGGAGTGTGACCCATGCTGAAGGGGATGGAGCAGCTGATCCGGCAGGAGAATATGCTTCCCCGGGGCAGCCGGGTGCTGTGCGCAGTGTCCGGCGGGGCAGACTCCCTGTGCCTGCTGTGGGCGCTGTATCGGCTGAGAGAGCGGCTGGGGATCACCCTGCTGTGCGCCCACTATAACCACCATCTCCGGGGGGAGGAGTCTGACCGGGACGAAAATTTCGTCCGGAAACTGGTGCCGACCCGCCTTCCCGGGGTGGAACTGTTCGTTGGAGGGGGCGATGTGGCCGCCCGGGCCCGGGAACGGGGAACCGGCCTGGAGGAAACTGCACGGCAGATGCGCTATGCCTTTCTGCGGGAGGTTGCCCGCCGTGAGGGAGCAGACCGCATTGCCACCGCCCACACCGCCAACGACAATGCCGAAACCATTCTGCTCCATCTGGCCCGGGGTACGGGACTGCAGGGGCT
>JAZQVX010000121.1:0-1806 GCA_045632045.1 Lawsonibacter sp. | reverse complement strand
TCTTTCAGATGCTTCAGGAAAATCTCCAGACGGCGGATCGCCTCGGCGATATCCTTCATGGATGCGGCGTAGCAGGCACGCACGAAGCCCTCACCGCCGGGGCCAAAGGCACTGCCGGGAATGACGGCCACTCTCTGTTCACGCAGGAAGCGCTCGCAGAATTCATCAGAGGTCAGACCGGTGGAGCGGATGTCGGGGAACACATAGAATGCGCCCTTGGGCTCAAAACAGGTCAGACCGATGCGGTTCAGGTTCTCCACCAGATAGCGGCGGCGGCGGACGTACTCCTCACGCATGTGCTCAGCGTCGCGGCCGCCGTTGCGCATGGCTTCCACGGCGGCGTACTGGCTGGTGGTGGGAGCGGACATAATGCCGAACTGGTGCAGCTTGGTCATGGCACCGATGATGGGCTTGGGAGCACAGACATAACCCATACGCCAGCCGGTCATGGCGTGGCTCTTGGAGAAGCCGTTGACCACGATGGTGCGCTCGTACATGTCGGTGATGTTGGCCATGGAGACATGGCGCTGACCGTAGGTCAGCTCGGCGTAGATCTCGTCGGAGAGCACCATGATATCGGTACCGCGCAGAACCTCTGCAATGGCCTCCAGATCGCGGCGCTCCATGATGCCGCCGGTGGGGTTGCTGGGGAAAGGCATGACCAGCATTTTGGTCTTGGGAGTGATGGCGGCACGCAGATCGGCGGCGGTGATGCGGAACTCGTTCTCTGCCTTCAGCTCCAGATAGACGGGAGTGGCACCTGCCATCTCAGCCAGAGGGCCGTAGCAGACGAAGGAGGGCACGGGGACGATGACCTCGTCACCGGGCTGCAGAATGACGCGCATAGCCAGGTCAATGGCCTCACTGCCGCCGACGGTGACAAGGATCTGGCCGTTGTACTCATAGTCCAGATCGAAGCGGCGCTTGAGATAAGCGGCAATCTCGCGGCGCAGCTGCAGCATACCGGGGTTGGAGGTATACTTGGTGTGGCCGCGCTCCAGAGAGTAGATGCCGGCATCGCGGATATGCCAGGGGGTCACAAAATCGGGCTCACCGACGCCCAGAGAGATACCGTCTCCCAGCTCTTCCAGCAGATCAAAGAACTTACGAATGCCGGAGGGCTTGATCCCCTGAATGGTGGGGTTCAGGATCTGGTCATAATTCATGTGAAAATAAACTCCTTTTCCTCGGGATCCTGAGGACGGAACACCAGATGCTTCTCCTTATACTTCTTCAGAATGAAGTGAGTGGCAGTACCGGTAACGCCCTCGATGGGTGCCAGCCGTTCGCCCACGAACTGTGCAACCTCGCGCAGGGTACGGCCGGAGATGATGACGGTCAGATCGAAGGAGCCGCTCATGAGGTACATGGACTCGACTTCCTCGTACTGATAGATACGCTCGGCAATGCGGTCAAAGCCGGCGATGGACTGAGGGGTAACATTGACCTCGATCAGGGCGGTGACATAGTCCTTGCGGATACAGTCCCAGTCCACGATGGCCTTGTAGCCCAGAATGGTGCGATCTTTCTCATATGCTGCAATAGCAGACTTGACATCCTCTACTTTTTTGCCCAAAGACGCAGCCAGCTGCTCGGGGGTGAGGGTACAGTCCTGCTCTAACATTTCAAGCAATTTTTCCATGATAGGAACCTCCAAATACAGGATTTCCGAAGATAACGGTTTTATCATTATACAACCGTCAGAAGAAAATTACAATCCCGGGGGCAAAAAAAGAAGGAGTCCCGGATGGGACTCCTTCAGAGTTAAGACTTTATTGTGTCTTAGGCCTCGGCCTTCTTGGCGGA
>JAZQVX010000120.1:0-3342 GCA_045632045.1 Lawsonibacter sp. | reverse complement strand
CTGCGACGATATTGAGATGTACGGTGTGCGCGGTGAGCGCCTGTATAATCTGGACAAGGCCAACCCCATGCGCTTCTCCCACGAGAATCCTCAGGTGCAGAAACTGTACGACGAGTATCTGGGCAAGCCCAACGGGGAACTATCCCACCACCTGCTCCACACCGACCACACGGCATGGAAGATGCCCAACCAGAAATAACGAAGAGAGCCGCCCAATCGGGCGGCTCTCTTTTGTGTGGAATAGAAATAAAAAACCCGACTGCAGAGCAGCCGGGTTTTTGTAGGTATGAAGTTGGGTTCTGATTAGAAGATACCCTGAGCCATCATGGCGTCGGCGACCTTCTGGAAGCCAACAATGTTGGCGCCAGCGACCAGGTCATAGCCCAGGCCATAGCGCTCGGCGACCTCGACGGAGGACTCGTAGATGTTCTTCATGATGCCCTTCAGCTTGGCGTCGACCTCGTCGGCGGACCAGTACAGACGCTCGGCGTTCTGAGCCATCTCCAGCTCGGAAACGGAAACGCCACCGGCGTTGACGGCCTTGGAGGGGGCGACAACGATGTGCTCCTGCTCCTTCAGGAACTCCAGAGCCTCGTTGGTGGTGGGCATGTTAGCGACCTCGATGTAGTACTTCACGCCGGACTCAGCGATCTTCTTAGCCCAGTCCATGTTGACGTCGTTCTGGGTAGCGGCGGGCATGTAGATGTCGACATCCTTGACGCCCCAGCACTTGGTACCGGGAACGAACTCGCAGTTGAACTTCTCAGCGTAGGAAGCGCAGTGCATGGGATCCTTAGCACGCATCTCCAGGATGTAGTTCAGCTTCTCCTCGGTGGTGACACCCTCGGGATCGTGGATGTAGCCGTCGGGACCGGCGAAGTAGGTGACCTTAGCGCCCAGCTCAGCGGCCTTCTTCATGATACCCCAGCCGACATTGCCGTAGCCGGAGATAGCGATGCGCTTGCCCTCGATGGACTCGCCGTCGTGCTTCAGAGCCTCAACCAGGTAGTAGACAGCGCCGTAGCCGGTAGCCTCGGGACGCAGGATGGAACCGCCGGTGCAGACAGCCTTGCCGGACAGAGCGCCGAACTCGGCGTTGCCGCGGATGCGGCGATACTGGCCGTACATGTAGCCGATCTCACGGCCGCCAACACCCAGGTCGCCGGCGGGGCAGTCGATGTCCTGACCGATGTGGCGATACAGCTCGGTGATGAAAGCCTGGCAGAAGCGCATGACCTCGGCGTCGGACTTGCCGCGAGGATCGAAGTCAGAACCGCCCTTAGCGCCGCCGATGGGCAGACCGGTCATAGCGTCCTTGAAGACCTGCTCGAAGCCCAGGAACTTGATGATGGACAGGTTAACGGAGGGGTCGAAGCGGATGCCGCCCTTGAAGGGGCCCAGAGCAGCGTTGTACTGCACGCGGTAGCCGCGGTTGACGTGCCAAACGTGGTTGTCATCCTCCCAGGTGACGCGGAACTCGATCACGCGCTCGGGCTCGACCATACGCTCCAGCAGGGCGCAAGCCTCATACTCGGGGTGGGCGTTGATGACGGGCTCCAGAGAGGACAGAACCTCCTCAACAGTCTGCAGGAACTCGGGCTCGTTGGCATTCTTAGCCTTGGTGTCGGCCAGAACGCGCTCAATGTACTTGTTCATGTTGTTCTCCTCCTAAAATTCTATTCCGGGTTATCTCATGGCGGATGAACCGCCATTTCCGACAAAAACGAGAGTAAATAATTAGAAAACGCATCCTAATTCACTCTGTATCTATATAATAGCACAAAATGCCGGAGAGTAAAGCATAATATTTGTGGATGTTACCACAACTGTTTGATTGTGGTAAAACAAGAATGTCACCAAAAACGGCTATTTCCACAAAAAGAAACAGCCGTTTTTGGTGAATGTGCAGTTTATCAGTCAAAAGCCAGCCCAAGATAGGCCAAATTGTTCCAATTCCAACCATCGGCGCGGGATTTCTCCAGCCATTTCAGCATGCCGAAGGGGATTTCTTTTCCCGGAAAACGGCAGATGCCGGAAAAACCGGGGAGAAGGGAATGGAGATTCTGAGCGATTTCTTCACAGGCGGAAGGCTGTCCCAGCAGTTCCTTGACCAGAAGCGTACCGTTCTCCATGCCCTCGGCGCAGAGGATGCACTGACCCGCGGGGGATTGGGCGGTGTACAGCCCGCCGCCGGAGATGCGGGAGCAGCCCTGCTGATAGGTGATGGCGTCCTCCGGCAGGAAAATGTGGGGCTGATGAGCCAGAAAGGCCTGCGGGGGGCGGCGGTACGGGGCGGGGGAGAGGGGGGACAGGGTGCAGGAGGCGGTATTTCCGCCGGGGGAGATGTTCACCTCGTCGTGGCAGAAGCACTCCCGGAAGCCGTTGGCGGCAAAGAAGTTGTGCAGGGAGGGGGTAGCGGGGACGGTGGTGACGGCAGGGATGTTCAGGGTGCGGAAATGGTCATCCGCCCATGCCAGCAGCCGCCCGGACAGGCCCTGTCCCCGGTGGTCGGGGTGAGTGGCCACGGCGTAGAGATAGGCCGCCCGGTATTCCCCCTCCCCGGGCAGGACAAAGGCGGTGTCAAACCAGGCGGTCATGGCCAGCACCTCGCCGTCCTGCTCCAGCACGATCATCCGCTCGGGACGGTAATAGCAGTCGAAGAAGTTGTCCAGATAGGCGCCGCCGTCCCCGAAGGCCAGCGTCCACAGCCGGCGCAGGGCGGGAATATCGGCGGCGGTGGAGAGTCTGATGTGCTCCATAAAAAGCCTCCTGTTAAAAATACCCCTGCCGGGGCAGGGGTATGGTGAAAATTCAAATCAGTTCTTGGAAGCCACAGCCACCAGATCGCCCCGCTCGTTGAAGCGGACGGTGCGGATCTCGTTGCCGGTGTTCTTCTTGATGTCGTCCAGACGGATGCCCTCGGTGACGCTGGCCACCAGAGTGAAGGCAACGCCGTGGCGCTTGGCACGGCCGGTGCGGCCAATGCGGTGGATATAATACTCGTTCTCGTCGGGGACATCGTAGTTGAACACGGCGTCCACATCGTCGATGTCCAGACCGCGGGCGGCAACATCGGTGGCCACCAGCACGCGGATCTGACCGTCGCGGAACTTCTTCAGGGTCTTTTCGCGGGCGGACTGAGCAATGTCGCCGTGGATGCCCTGAGCGCTGATGCCCCGCATCTGCAGCAGACCTACCAGACGGTCGGTCATGTTCTTGGTGTTGCAGAAGGCGATGACATGGGCGTACTCACCCATCTCCAGCAGGCGGGCCATGGCGTCGGCCTTCTCATTGCGCTCCAGATCCAGACGGTACTGGGCGATGTCGGGCTTGTTCTCCTGA
>JAZQVX010000119.1:0-3489 GCA_045632045.1 Lawsonibacter sp. | reverse complement strand
GCCATGTTGGGGCCGGTGATGATGGCGCACAGGTCGCCGGCGTTGTCCATGTGGGTATCGTTTGGGACAAAGAGGGCTCCCTTGAGCATCTTCTCCACCACGGGGTGGCGGCCCTCGGTGATGGTGATGGCGGAGGAATCGTCCACCTGAGGCATACAGTAGTTGTTGGCGGCGGCCACGGTGGCCAGAGAGTTCAGGGCGTCCACCTGAGCCACGGCGGCGGCGGAAGCCTGAATGGCGTCCACCAGAGCGCAGACCTGCTCTCTCAGGGAGCAGAAGAGCTGATACTCCAGCGCCGTCACCTTGTCCTGGGCGGAGAGGATGGCGTGCTCCAGTTCCTTCAATTCCTGGGAAATATAGCGCTCGGCGTTGACGGTGGTCTGCTTTCTCGTCCAGTCGTCGGGAACCAGATCGATCTGGGACTTGGACACCTCGATATAATAGCCAAAGACCTTGTTGGACTTGACCTTCATGTTCTTGATGCCGGTCTGCTCCTTGGTGCGCACCTCCAGCTCGGCAAGGCGCTGGGCAGAGTTTTCCAGCAGATCCCGGTACTCGTCCACCTCGGGGTGGAAGCCGGGACGGATGAAGCCGCCCTCACGGACGGAGAATGGGGGCTCGTCCACCAGCGCGGAGGACAGCAGCTCCCGCAGTGCAGGCAGATCGTCCAGCTGCTCTCTCAGCTGACCCAGCAGGGCGGAGGAGCAGCCCTCCAGCAGTTCTCTCAGTCGGGGCAGCTTGCCCAGACCGTTGGACAGGGCCACCAGATCCCGGCCGCCGGCGGAGCCGTAAACGACACGGCCGATGAGGCGCTCCAAGTCGGTGACTTCCCGCAGGGTGGCGGAGAGTTCCTCCCGGATGACGATGTCCTCCACCAGATCGCCCACGGCCTGCTGCCGTCTGCCGATCTGGACAGGAGAGAGGAGGGGGCGCTCGATCCAGCTGCGCAGCAGTCGCCCGCCCATGGCGGTCTTAGTCTTGTCCAGCACCCACAGAAGGCTGCCCTTCTTGTCCTTGGAGCGCAGGGTGGCAGTCAGCTCCAAAGTCTGCCGTGCGGTGAGATCCAGCTCCATGTACTGCCCTGCGGTGAAGTAGGAGATGGTGGTGATATGACCCAGATCGGTCTTCTGCGTTTCATACAGATAGCTGAGCAGACCACCGGCGGCGCAGACGGCCCCCAGCTGACCTGCGGGCAGGGTGTCCAGTCCGGCTTTGAACTGCCCCTCCACCAGCAGGCGGGACTTCTCATAGTCGAAGCGGCTCTGGGGCAGCTTCTGGGCGAGGCAGTCGATGCGCTCTTTCAGAAATTCCCGCAGTCCGTTGACGGCAAAGGCGCTCTCGCTGAGGATGGCCTCGGCGGGGCGGAAGCGGCCCAGCTCATTTTTCAGGTGGTCGAGGCCCTCGGCGTTGGCGGGGAAGGCGGCGGCATGGAAGGTGCCGGTGGAGATGTCGCACAGGCACAGGCCGTACTCATTTTCATCGCCGTAGATGGCGCAGATGTAATTGTTCTTCCCCTCCTCCAGCATGGAAGAGGCGATGACGGTGCCGGGGGTGATGACCCGAATGATCTCACGCTCCACAAGACCCTTGGCAAGGGCGGGATCCTCCACCTGCTCGCAGATGGCAACTTTATAGCCCTTGGAGATGAGGCGGGCGATATAGCTGTCGCAGGAGTGGTAGGGCACGCCGCACATGGGGGTGCGCTCCTCCGGGGGCTTGTTGCGGTCGCGGGTGGTCAGGGTCAGATCCAGCTCCCGGGAGACCACCTTGGCATCCTCGTTGAACATCTCATAGAAGTCGCCCAGACGGAAAAAGAGGATGGAGTCGGGGTTTTGCTCCTTAATATCCAGATATTGCTGCATCATGGGGGTGATTTCTGCCATGATCACACCTGTCTTTCTGCAAATTCGCTTTTGTAGGGGGCGGCCTCTGTGCCGCCCCGCTATTTCCGCACACGGGCCGGCGCGGAGACCGGCCCCTACTTAAATCAATTCACCGAACAGCGACCACTTGTTGGAATCGGTGATCTTCACATCCCGGAACTGACCCACGGCGGACTTGTCGCCGGTCAGACGGACAAGGCGGTTGCCGGGGGTGCGGGCGGTGAGGTCATACTTGCCGTCGTCGCACACACCGTCGATGAGACAGCGGACGGTCTTGCCCACATACTCGGCGTGCTTCTCCTCGGAGATCTTGTCCTGCAGGGCGGTGAGGCGGTTGAAGTTGGCCAGCTTGTCCTCCCGGCTCATGGGGTCGGGCATGGAGGCGGCGGGGGTGCCCACCCGGGGGGAGTAGATGAAGGTGAACAGGGAGTCGTAACGAACCTCCTCCAGCACCTTCAGAGTGTCCTCAAACTCCTCGGTAGTCTCACCGGGGAAGCCCACGATGACATCGGAGGTCAGGACAATATCGGGAATGAGGGCCTTCAGATCGGCCACCTTGGCCAGATATTCCTCTCTGGTGTGGCGGCGGTTCATGACCTTCAGAATGCGGTCGTTGCCGGCCTGGAAGGGGAGATGGATGACAGGGGCCACCTTCTCGCACTTGGCCATGGTTTCAAAGAGCTTGTGGGTGGCGTCCTTGGGGTGAGAGGTCATAAAGCGGATGAGGAACTCACCGGGAATGGCGTTGACAGCCTCAAGCAGGTCGGAGAAGTCCATGGGCTCCTCCAGATCCTTGCCGTAGGAGTTGACATTCTGACCCAGCAGGGTGATGTCCTTATAGCCCTGCTCCACCAGAGAACGAACCTCCTCGAGGATGATCTCGGGCTTGCGGGAGCGCTCACGGCCTCTGACATAGGGGACGATGCAGTAGGAGCAGAAGTTGTTGCAGCCGTACATGATGGACACCCAGCCCTTCAGGTTGTCCTGACGGACCATGGGGATGCCCTCGGCGATGGAGCCGGCCTCGTCGGGGGAGTAGAACACCCGCTTGCTCTGGTTCATGCGCTTGTGGAGCATCTCGGGGAACTGCCACAGAGCGTGGGTGCCGAAGACCAGATCCACATGGAGATAGGACTTCTTGATCTCCTCCACCCGGGTGGGCTCCTGCATCATGCAGCCGCACAGGCAGATGAGCAGATCGGGGTTCTTGCGCTTGAGGTGGACCAGGGCGCCCACATTGCCCAGCACCCGCTGCTCGGCGTGCTCGCGGATGGCGCAGGTGTTGATGACGATGATGCGGGCATCCTCGGCGTTGTCGGTGACGCCGTAGCCCATGCGTTCCAGATAGCCCCGCAGGCGCTCGGAGTCGGCCTCGTTCTGCTGGCAGCCGTAGGTCATGATGTGGGCCAGGGGCTTTTCGCCCCAAGCGGCGGTAATATCGGCGATCTTCTCGCAAAAATCAAGCTGACGGTCTACATCGGCCTGAGGGATGATGGTGGTCTGTCGTTCCATAGTTGCCTCCTGTAAAAATGGGCATATTAAAGTAGTTTATTTTATCACTTTTTCAACCAAAAGACAAGCGCATGAAAAGCAAAAAACCTCCCCC
>JAZQVX010000118.1:0-5363 GCA_045632045.1 Lawsonibacter sp. | reverse complement strand
GGACATGAAAGGCCAGCCGCTGTGCGGATTTTTTGCCGATACCGGGCAGGCGGGCGAAATGCTCCACCAGCGTTTCAAGGGCCCGGGGGAAGTGCTGCATAGGAATAACCTCCGATTACACCCGCAGAGCCTGAATGGCGGCGGGGATATCCTCCTTGCCGTAGACGGCGGAGCCTGCCACCAGCACATTGGCACCTGCGTTGACCACCAGAGGAGCGGTGTTGGGAGCGATGCCGCCGTCCACCTCCAGCTCACAGGCGGGGTTGTACTTGTTGATGATCTCGCGGACCTGACGGATGGTCTCCAGCTGGGACTCCATGAACTTCTGACCGCCGAAACCGGGCTCAACGGTCATGACCAGCACCATGTCCAGCTCCTCGATGTAGGGCAGAATGGCGTTTGCGGAGGTGATGGGGCGCAGAGCCACGGCCTTCTTGACCTTGAACTCCTCCATCTTGCGCAGAGCCTCCGCAATGCGGGTGGGGTGATCGGCCTCCAGATGGATGGACAGCAGATCGGCACCGGCCTTGGCGAACTCCTCGATGTAGCGCACGGGCTTGTCGATCATCAGATGGACATCCAGGAACATGTCGGTACACTTGCGGATGGACTGCACCACGGGGACACCGATGGTGATGTTGGGCACGAAGCAGCCGTCCATGACATCCACATGGAGGTAGTCGGCGGTGGAAACTTTCTTGATGTCACGCTCCAGATTGACGAAATCGGCGGACAGGATAGAGGGTGCGACCTTGATCATGACAAAATCCTCGCTTTCCATAATGTTTTGGATGACCGGGGCAGGACGACCCGACCCGGCATAGGATGCCACAGCGGAGCAGGGAAGGCCTTCCCTCCAGTGCCCCGGGGTCATCCCGGATGAGCCGCCGCTTGGGAATAGCCATCTGTCGGGGGCGGCTCATGCTCCCGGCAGGTGGCAGATGCTCAGTTGGAATAGGTGCTGTTGGTGTCCACGACGGTGGCGGGCAGACCGGCCTCCTGCAGGGCGGAGAGGATCTGCTGCTTGTGGTCGTGACCGAAGGCCTCCAGCGTGACCCGCAGCTCCACGCCGGAGTTGCGGTTGATGTTGACGAACTGATTGTGCTCCAGCTTGATGACATTGCCGTTGTTCTTGGCGATGATGTCTGCCACCCGCAGCAGGGCGCCGGGGCGGTCGGGGAGCATGACGGAGAAGGTGAAGATGCGGCCGCGGCAGATCAGACCGTGCTGAACCAGAGAGGCCATGGTGATGACATCCATATTGCCGCCGGAGAGGACGCAGACCACATTCTTGCCCTCGGGCTTGAGGTGGCGCAGGGCGGCCACGGTGAGCAGACCGGCATTTTCCACCACCATCTTGTGGCGCTCCATCACATCGAGGAAGGCCTCCACCAGTTCGCTGTCGTCCAGCTCCATGATGCGGTCTACATATTTCTGCACATAGGGGAAGATCTTGTCACCGGGAGTCTTGACCGCCACGCCGTCGGCGATGGTGGTGGCGGCAGGGAGGGTGACCACATGGCCGGCCTCCAGACTTGCCTTCATGGAGGCGGCGCCGGTGGGCTCCACGCCGATGACCTCCACGCTGGGGTTGAGCAGCTTGGTCAGGGTGGAGATGCCGGAGATCAGACCGCCGCCGCCCACGGGAACGAGGATGGTGTCCACATCGGGCAGATCCTGAAAAATCTCATAGCCGATGGTGCCCTGACCGGTGGCCAGAACGGGGTCGTTGAAGGGGTGGACATAGGTCAGCCCCTGCTCCTCGGCGATTTTGGCGGCCAGCTCGGCGGCATCGTCAAAGACCTCACCGTGGAGGATGACATTTCCGCCGTAGTCCTTGGTGTTGTTCACTTTCACCAGAGGGGTGGAGGTGGGCATGACGATGGTGGCCTTCACTCCGGCGGCGGTGGCGGCATAGGCCACGCCCTGAGCGTGGTTGCCGGCGGAGGCGGTGACAAGGCCTCTGGCCCTCTCCTCCTCGGACAGGGTGCTGATTTTATAGTAAGCGCCGCGGATCTTATACGCGCCGGTGACCTGCATGTTCTCGGGCTTGAGGTAGACATTGTTGCCGCAGAGCTTGGACAGGTAGGGGGAATGGATCAGCGGAGTGGGACGCAGCACACCGTGCAGGGTGTTGCGGGCAGTTTTAAAGGCGTCTAAAGTCATGGGTTCACGGTTCATGGGATCACGCTCCTGAAGGGCAAAATACTGATGCTATCATACTCAATTCGACGAAAGAATTCAAGCGGAAAGGGGCCGAAAAGGGCAAAATAAATCTGTTCACAGACCGTTCACTTGACACCTGTGGCCCGGGGTCGTACAATATTAAAAAGAAAGCGGGATTTTGCCCTTGCGCGGGGTGAGATCGGCGCGAAAAGTGGAGGCGTTTATGGCAAAACAAGTCAAGCGCTCGGTTCTTCCGATCTATCTTGTGGGCGTGACATGGCTGGTGACCGCCCTGTTTTTCTCCCTGCGGAGCATGGGGGATTATCTGACATGCGCGGCGGTTTCGGCCGTTGTGTTCATCGTGGGCAAGGCCATCTTCCCGGACAAGACCTATACCATCCCCGATCAGGAGAAAAAACAGGAAAAGAAGCAGCCCGAAAAGCCCAAAACCACCGGCGATCCCAAGATCGACGCCCTCATCAAGGAGCGGGAGCGGGCCATTTCCGAGATGCGCCGCCTCAACGACGCCATCGAGGAAGAGAAGATCTCCGAGCAGATCGACCATCTGGAGCAGACCACCGCCAAGATCATCGATCATGTGGTGGCCCACCCCAAAAAGCTGCCCCAGATCAGCCGATTCATGAGCTATTATCTCCCCACCACCATCAAACTGCTCAACGCCTATGACCGGATGGATTCCACCGGCGTGGCGGGGGACAATATCTCCGGCACCAAACAGCGGGTGGAGAAGATGCTGGACACCCTTGTGAAGGCCTACGACAATCAGTTCGATGCCCTGTTCGGGGACGAGGCCATGGACATCTCCACCGACATCACCGTGTTGGAAAATCTCCTGCGGCAGCAGGGGTTCACCTCCGGCGAAAAAACAAGCGGCGAAGACGGCTCCATCACGCTGGAGCTTTAATTGAAAAAGAGAGAGGAAATCAACAACTATGGGAATGTTTACAAGCAGCCACAAGCAGACCAAGAAGAGCCTTCTGGTCAACGCCTGCATCGCATACGCTCTGGGTATCTTCATGATCGCCTGCGTTTTTATCCGCCCCGATCTGGATGCCAAGAGCTTTATCATCAGCGCCGGTATCATGGCCGTCATGGGCTCTTACTGGCTGTATAAGCGTCATAAGTTCGACGACAAGGAGTTTAACGACCCCTTCAAGTTCAACCGATAAGGAGGGCGCACCATGCTTGACCGCAGACCTCCCAGCAAGAATGAAACTTTGCTCAGCGCCATCCTGTTCACCGTCGGTACCCTCGTCTGGGTGTTTATGGCATTCAAGGCCAACGCCAACGCTGAGGCTTACAGCTCCCTGAGCCTGAATTCCTGCGCCGCCATCGTGGTCATCGGCGGCATCATCAGCGCTGTGTTCTGGCACCGTTTTTTCACCATGGACAAGAAAAAGTGAGGACAGGGGAATGCTGAAGAAGAAACTGCCCATGGCCATGTTCTGGACTTTGATCTTTGTGGTCTGGCTGACCAATGAGATCACATGGATCGTGGAGGGGCACAAATACGCCATGCCCGGACTGGCCTTCGTGGCTCTCGGCCTGTGGGCCTGCGTGAGCCAGTGGCGGCTGTATTTCGAGGATAAGAAAAACAATAAGAAGTAAAGATATTTCTGATTGGAGGAATTGATGATGAGTGAAGAACTGATCCTGACTCTGAACCCCGAAGAGGAAACTACCCCCGCCGTGGCAGAGGAGAAAAAGGAAGTCACCCCCGTGGTGGTGGACGAGTCCATGCTCTCCGAGGCCGAGCGCAAGATGGTGGAGGAATTCTCTCAGAAAATTGATGTCTCCGATACCAATCAGATCATGCAGTACGGCGCCGCCGCCCAGAAGAATATCGCCTCCTTCTCCGAAAACGCCCTGAACAGCGTCAAGACCAAGGATCTGGGCGAGGTGGGCAAGGCCCTGTCCGATCTGGTGGTGGAGCTCAAGACCCTGGACGACGAGGAGAGCAAGGGCATCTTCGGCTTCTTCCAGAAGAAGAAAAAGGATCTGGCTTCCCTGAAGGCCAGCTATTCCAAGGCCGAGACCAATGTGGACAACATCGTCAAAATTCTGGAGGGGCACCAGATCGTCCTCATGAAGGACATCGCCATGTTCGACCAGATGTATGAGCTCAACCTGAAGTATTACAAAGAGCTGACCATGTATATCATCGCCGGAAAGAAGCGGCTGGCCTCCCTGCAGGCCAACGAGCTGGAGCAGCTGCGCAAGAAGGCCGAGGAGACCGGCGCTCAGGAGGATGCACAGGCCTATAACGACTTCACCAACCTGTGCAACCGCTTTGAGAAGAAGCTCCACGATCTGGAGCTGACCCGCATGATCTCCATCCAGATGGGCCCCCAGACCCGTCTGCTGCAGAACAACGATGCCCAGATGCTGGAGAAGATCCAGTCCTCTCTGGCCAATACCATCCCCCTGTGGAAGAGCCAGATGGTGCTGGCCTTGGGTCTGGAGCACGGCCGTCAGGCCACTGCCGCACAGGCCGCCGTCACCGACATGACCAACGAGCTGCTCAAGAAGAACGCCGACATGCTCAAGCTGGGCACCGTTGCCACCGCCAGAGAGGCCGAGCGCTCCGTCGTCTCCGTGGAGACCCTCCAGCACACCAACCAGCAGCTCATCGCCACCCTGGACGAGGTCATGCAGATCCAGAGCGAGGGCCGCGCCAAGCGTCAGGCCGCCGAAGCTGAGCTGGGCCGCATCGAGGGCGAGCTGAAGCAGAAGCTTCTGGAACTCAGAGGCTGAGTCTGTGTAGGGGCGCACATTGTGCGCCCGCACGATAATCACAGCACCGACGACGGGCGCACGCTGTGCGCCCCTACAAAAATGCGCCAATGTAATTTGAGGAAAACACGATGAAATTTTTCCAAAAGACATGGGTGGCAGTGACCATCACCGCGCTGATGATCGCCGCCGCCATCGGCATCGGGCTGTCCAAGCCCGAAAAGCCCGTGGTCAGGCCCACCACCGAATTGGATACCGAAGTGAATATCGTCGGATACGACCGGTGGATCTGGGACGAGGCCGATGTCCTCTCCGAGGCCACCGAGGCACAGTTGAGCCTGTTCAATGCCAACTGGGTGCGCCGCTATGACAGTCTGGTTGCCGTGGCCATGGTGGACTCTGTCAGCGGAGCCATCGACGACTATGCCTATGAGCTGGGCGCG
>JAZQVX010000117.1:0-2112 GCA_045632045.1 Lawsonibacter sp. | reverse complement strand
TCAGGGGCAGGAAAGGATGGAATATATGAGCGTAAGAATGTCCGAGGTCTTTGGCGCCAATGTGTTCAGCATGGCCGTCATGCGGGAACGACTGCCCAAAAAAGTGTATGCTGAAGTGGTCAATGTCATGGAGAATGGCGGAAACATCAGCATGGCCACCGCCGATGTGGTGGCAAATGCCATGAAGGACTGGGCGGTGGAGAAGGGGGCCAGCCACTATACCCACTGGTTCCAGCCTCTGACCGGCGTTACCGCAGAGAAACACGATGCCTTCCTGACTCCCCCCGAGGACAGCCGGACCCTGCTCCAGCTGACCGGAAAGCAGCTGATCATGGGTGAGTCCGACGCATCCTCTTTCCCCTCCGGCGGTCTGCGTTCCACCCACTATGCCCGCGGCTATACCGCCTGGGATATGACCTCTCCCGCCTTTATCAAGGAGATGTCCAGTGGCACCGTCCTGTGTATCCCCACTATCTTTGTTTCCTATAACGGCGAAGCTCTGGATAAAAAGACCCCCCTGCTGCGCTCCATGGAGGCCATCAATACGCAGGCCCTGCGTATTCTGCGCCTGTTTGGCAATATCAGCGCCTCCCGGGTCATTCCCAATGTGGGTCCTGAGCAGGAATACTTCCTCGTTGACCGGGAGAAGTATCTCAAGCGCCGGGATCTGATCTACACCGGCCGTACCCTCTTCGGTGCCCCCGCCCCCAAGGGTCAGGAACTGGACGACCAGTACTATGGCGTTATCCGTGAGCGCGTGGGTGCTTTTATGTCCGATCTGAATACGGAGCTTTGGAAGCTTGGTATTCCCGCCATCACCCAGCATAACGAGGCGGCGCCCGCCCAGCATGAGATGGCCCCTATCTATGCCCCCTGTAATCTGGCGGTGGATCAGAACCAGCTGACCATGGAAACGATGAAGCGCGTGGCTACCCGCCACGGTCTGGTCTGTCTGCTCCACGAAAAGCCCTTTGCCGGTGTCAACGGCTCTGGTAAGCACAATAACTGGTCCCTGAGTACCGATGAGGGTGAGAATCTGGTGGATCCCGGTCCCGCCCCCAATGAAAATCTCCAGTTCCTGCTGATTCTGGCCTGTATCATGAAGGCAGTGGATACCCATGCCGACCTGCTGCGCTGTTCTGCCGCCTGCGTGGGCAATGAGCACCGTCTGGGCGGACAGGAGGCACCTCCCGCCATCATTTCCATGTATCTGGGCGACCAGCTCAACTATATCATCGACCAGATCATCTCCGATGCGGCCTCTCTGGAACTGCTGAAAGCCATCCGGCTGGACTCTGGCGTTTCCACCGTGCCCGACCTGTATCGGGATACCACCGACCGCAACCGCACCACTCCGCTGGCCTTTACCGGCAATAAGTTTGAGTTCCGTATGGTGGGCTCCTCCGACTCTGTGGCAGAGGCCAATGTGGCGCTGAACGCCATCGTGGCTGAGGCATTCTGCGAAGCCGCTGACCGTCTGGAAGGCTCTGAAAACTTTGAGGCCGACTGCGCCAAACTCATTCAGGAGCTTATGCGCAAGCATCACCGCATCATTTTTGAAGGTGACAGCTACTCCGAGGCATGGGTGAAGGAGGCGACCGAGCGCGGTCTGCCCAATCTGAAGTCCATTGTGGACGCCGTCCCCGCCCTGACCACCGATAAGGCGATCAAGCTTTACACCCGCTTTAATATCTACACAAAATCGGAGCTGGAGTCCCGCTCTGAGATCATGTACGAAACTTATGCCAAGGTACTGCGCATTGAGGCACGCACCATGATCCATATGGCAAGCAAGCACTACATCCCCGCCGCCATCCACTATGCTACCCGTCTGGGTAATTCCATCAACTCCGTTACCAATACCGGCATTGGTGCCAATCTGACGGTGCAGAAGCGCCTGCTCAACCGCTGCTGCGATCTGCTGGCACAGGCGGATGCGGCGTTGGAGCATCTGGAGGCGGAACTGCCTCTGGTGGACTCCATGCAGGACATCCCCGAGATGAGCCGCGCCTATCACGACCGCATTGCCCCCGCCATGGTGGCCCTGCGCAAGCCTGTCGACGAGCTGGAGCTTCTGATGGACAAGGCTCTGTGGCCTGTACCTACTTACGG
>JAZQVX010000116.1:0-2252 GCA_045632045.1 Lawsonibacter sp. | reverse complement strand
CGGGTGCCCTCACCCGCCCATGGGTCGATGGGGACATCGACCCCTACGCGCATCCACTTGCCCCCCTCCCTTGCGGAGGGAGTCCCCCGGAATTCTCCACAACAATAACCCTTGAACGCACACGCTGTGTTGTGCTATAATGATAAAGTTAGTATCGAACTTTATTGCCATTTGCCGGAAAGGAGGGGGCGCACAATGAAATACAAACAGTGGAATGTGGCCGTCCCCTGTCCCGAGGGCGCAAAAAGGCTGATGGACGCGGGGGTTTCCCCTCTGCTGTCCACCATTCTGGCCGCCCGGGGCGTGGTGACGGGGGAGGAGGCTCACCGCCTTCTGGACCCCGCCTCCTATCCCATGCACGACCCCATGCTCCTGCGGGACATGGACAAGGCCGTCGGGCGCATCCGGCAGGCAATTAAAAACAAAGAACTCATGGCGGTTTACGGTGACTATGATGTGGACGGCATCACCTCCACCTGTCTGCTCACCGAATTCTTCCGCTCCAAGGGGGGCAAAGTCCTCCCCTATATCCCCGACCGACTGGAGGAGGGCTACGGCCTGAATTATGAGGCCATCGATTACCTCTCCACCCAGCAGGTCACCCTCATCGTCACCGTGGACTGCGGCATCACCGCCGTGGACGAGGTGGCCTACGCCAAGGAAAAGGGCAGCGAAGTGGCCATCACCGACCACCACGCCTGTAAGGAAACCCTTCCCCCCGCCGTGGCGGTGGTGGACCCCCACCACCCCGACTGCCCCTACCCCTTCAAGGGTCTGGCGGGCGTGGGCGTGGCGCTGAAGCTGGCGCTGGCCGTGGCCGACCCCGCCGAGCGGGAGGCGGTCTTTGACTCCTGCTGTGATCTGGCCGCCATCGGCACCGTGGCCGATGTGATGCCCATGACCGGGGAGAACCGTCTGCTGGTGCGCCGGGGCATGGCCCATCTCAATCCCGCCCGCCGTCTGGGTCTGCTGCAGCTCATCCGCAGCGCCGGACTGGAGGAGAAGGCGGTCACCGCCGTTTCCGTGGGCTATACCCTCGCCCCCCGCATCAACGCCTCCGGCCGCATGGGCAGGGCAAGAGTGGCCCTGGAGCTGCTGCTGTCCCGTGACCCCGCAAGAGCCGAGGAGCTGGCCGAAGAGCTGTGCGCCCTCAACCGGGAGCGGCAGGGCATCGAGGGGGACATCTTCAACCAGTGCGTCGCGCAGCTGGATCAGAACCCCCAGAGCGGCATCGTTCTGCTGGCCGACGAGGGCTGGCATCAGGGCGTGGTGGGCATCGTGGCCTCCCGACTGGCGGAGAAATTCGCCTGCCCCTGTTTCATGATCTGTCTGGACGGCGGTCTGGGCAAGGGCTCCTGCCGCTCCTGGGGCGGCGTGAACCTGTTCCAGCTGCTGCAGCAGTCGGCCCATCTGCTGGAAAACTTCGGCGGACACGCCCTTGCCGCCGGTTTCACCGTGAAGGAGGAGAACATCCCCGCCCTCACGAAGGCTCTGCGCGCCGGTGTGGAGCAGTTCAGCCGGGGGCAGGAGCTGCCCTCCGTGCTGGAGATCGACGCCGCCGTCACCCCCGATATGCTCACTTTGGAGGATGTGGACGCCCTCGACCTGCTGGAGCCCTGCGGCGCGGGCAACCCCCGCCCCGTCCTGGTGCTCAACGGCGCACAGGTGCAGTCCATGACCCAGGTGGGTCGCGGCCGTCACCTGAAAATGCGGCTGGAGTCCAAGGGCAGTGTGCTGGACGCCATCTTCTTCTCGGTGGACGGCTCCCAGCTGGGGCTCCACCCCGGAAGCCGGGTGGACGCGGCCTTCTATCCCAATGTCAACGAGTTCCGCGGCACCCGCTGCGTCCAGCTTCAGATCGCCGATCTGAAAGCGGCGCCCTCCCGGGCCCAGATGGAACAGGCCATATTTGATAAATACCGCCGGGGCGAGGAGCTGACCTGCGCCGAAGCCCGGTTCCTCCTGCCCGAGCGGCGGGAGTTCGTGGATCTCTGGCGCTGGCTGGAACGGCAGTCCATCCACTCCTGCGTGGTGGAGGACACCCCCGCCCGCATCGCCAGAAGCGTCTGCCGCAGCACCGGCGGAGGCCGGGATGTGCCTGTGCGCACCCTGCTGTGTCTGGATGTCATGGCCGAGCGGGGACTCATCTCCCTGTCCGCCCACACCGACCGACTGCAGATCACAGTGAGCAGACCCGCCCGGAAGGTGGATCTGGAGCAGTCCCCCATCCTCATCAGACTGCGGGAGCTGGC
>JAZQVX010000115.1:0-4205 GCA_045632045.1 Lawsonibacter sp. | reverse complement strand
ACCCTCACTGGACTTGTGGTGGTGCTCATGATGGTGGTGCAGGAGATCGCCCGCCTGTTCGATCTGGTCAAATCCCTCTTTCATCTATGATGGAGCTGATGGTGCGCCTGACCGCCGTAGGGGCAACGGCGGCAGTGCTGTGCGCGGTTCTTCGGAAAAATACCCCGGAGCTTTCCCTGCTTCTGGCTCTGGCGGCGGGGATCTGGATGTTGTTTCTGACGGCAGACACCCTGAGTCAGGGGCTGGAGGTGTTGCGGGAGCTGACTGCCCTGACCGAAGCGGAGGACGAACTGCTGCGCCCGGTGGTCAAAGTGGTAGCCCTGTCCCTGTTGACCCGCATCACGGCGGAAATATGCCGCAGTGCGGGGGAGGGGGGCATTGCCGCCTTTGTGGAAACAGGGGGGACGGTACTGGCACTGGGGGTGGCCCTGCCGCTGATCCGGGCGGTCATCGTGTTAATGGGGGAGATGCTGGGATGAAATATATAATCACGGCAGTGCTGGTCGTGCTGCTGTTTCTGAGCCCGGTGCGGGGGATATCGGTGGAGGGAGTGGACGAGCTCTACCGTCAGTCGGAGGAATACGGTGTGATGCCCACGGCAGATCTGGAACAGGGGTTGGGAACCGTACTGGCCCGGGTGCCGGAAGTGCTGGAGGAGGTGCTGACGGCCGGACTGCGTACGGCGCTGAAGCTTCTGGCGGTGGTAATGGTCTGCGCGCTGGGCAGTGGGATGGGAGCCGCGGGGCAGAACAATATGCTTGGGGGAATTCGGCTGGCGGGAGCTTTGTCCATCACGGCGCTGACCATGACGGACATCTCGGCTATGATCGGACTTGGACGGGACACCATCGGCAGAATGGATGTTTTTTCGGCGGTGCTGCTGCCGGTGATGGCGGTGCTGTCGGCTATGTCGGGCAGCGTGACGGCTGCTGCGCTGCGGCAGAGCATCACGGTGCTATTTTCCAAGGGGATGGTGAGTGCGATGGACAGTTTGCTGGTGCCGTTGGTCTATGCCTATGTCTGTGTCAGCTGCGCGAGGGCGGCGGCAGATGATCCGGGATTGGACAAACTGGCAGGTGGGATCAAGAGTGTTGTGACAGGTGTTCTTACTTGCGTGCTGTTGGTTTTTGTTGGATATTTAACGGCCAGCGGAGCTATTTCCGGCAGCGTGGACGCCACCCGGATCAAGGCTGCCCGCATGGCCATTTCCCGGGCGATCCCGGTGGTTGGCAGCATATTGGCCGATGCTTCGGAAACGGTGTTGGTGGGAGCGGGTATCCTGCGGGGGACGGTAGGGGCCACCGGATTACTGGTGGTGCTTGCCATCTGCCTGACCCCCTTTCTCCGGCTTGGGGCACAGTATCTGCTCTATAAAGGAACGGCGGCCCTGTGTGCCACCGTTGCCCAGCCGGAACTGTCCCGACTCATCGACTCCATCGGCAGTGCCTTCGGGCTGATTTTGGGGATGACAGGGGCCTCTGCGCTGATCCTGCTGGTCAGTGTGGTGTCGGCCATCCTGTCGGTGACGGGATGATGGAACAGATCAAAGACTGGTTGATGGCGGTACTCACCGCGTCCGTGGTGATCGCGGGGGCAAAAAGCCTGATGCCTCCGGGCGGGGTGCGGCAGGTGGGACAACTGGTATGCGGGATGGTGTTGATGTGCGTGTTACTGCGTCCCCTGTGCGCCGTGGAGGGGCTATCCGTGACTCGATTTCTGGAGGATTATGCCTGCGAAATCCAAGCCCGGGAAGCAGAACTGGAACAGCAGACGGAATACAGCAGACGATCGGTCATAGAACAGTTCTGCGGGACATACATTGTGGAACAGGCCGCCCAACTGGGGCTGGAGTGCCGTGCGGAAGTGGACTGCGTGCTGAATGAAGACGGACTGTGGATTCCCCAAAGCGCCCGCCTATGGGGGGCGTTTGACGATGTGACACAGAGCAGACTGACACAGCTGTTGGAAACGGAACTGGGTATTTTACCCGCCGCCCAGACATATTATTTGACATAAGGAGGAGATAGCGTGAGGGAGGGCTTGGAGAAGCTCCTTCGACAGGGAAAGGGATGGTTTTCGCCCCCGGCGCTGGCGGTGCTGGCCATCGGTTGCCTGTTGCTGCTGATGCCGACAGGAGAGAAAGGGACGACAGATACCCGGAGCGGGGAGGAACAGACTGCGCTGTTCGATGTGGAATCCTTTGAACGGAGGCTGGAACAGGCACTGTCCGGCATCGAAGGAGCGGGGGAGACGAAGGTGGTCCTCAGTCTGGACAGCGGCGAGAGGCAGATTCTTGCACAGGACAGGGAACAGACCAACTCCGGAGCCTCGGTACAGACCGTGACCGTGGGAGGGAGCAGCGACCGCGGTGTGGTGCCCATTCAGACGATAGCCCCCGGCTTTCGCGGGGCGCTGGTGGTCAGTCCGGGGGCGGGAGATGCCGCGGTCCGACTGGCGCTGACCCGGGCGGTGAGTGTGCTGACCGGTCTTGGGAGCGACTGTATCTGCGTGACAGCGGGAACGACATGATTTGATATAAGGGAGGAAGTATGATGAGAGCGGAGAAAAAGGGGATCCATTGGGGACAGCTGCTGCGGCGCAACGCGGTGGTGGCGGCGGTGGGACTGTTTGTGTGCGCGGCGGTCTATCTCAACTGGAATTACGAACAGCAGACTCAGGCGGGGAAGACGCTGGGACAGTCCACACTGGTCAGCGGACAGACCGAAGACCCCCTGCTGACGGGAACGGCGGCGGAACAGACCGCCCAGACGCCGCCGCAGGAGAATGGGGCAGGGGGCGATTACTTTGCCTCCGCACGGCTCAACCGCCAGCAGGCCCGGGACAGCGCCCTGTCGCTGCTGCGGGATGCGGCCGATCGGGAGGACGCCGATGAAACGGTGAAAACGCAGGTCAACGATACCATTCAGACCATGGCCGACTATACCATCACCGAGGCGCAGATCGAAAATCTGGTCACGGCCAAGGGCTACACCGACTGCGTTGCCTTCATCGGAGAGGACGCCATCAGTCTGGCCGTCGCCGCCCCGGATGGGGGACTGACCCAGGCAGATACCGCCCGAATCGTGGATGTGGTACAGCAGACGGCATCTTTCACCGCAGAACAGATCAAGATCATTGAGGTGGATTGAGGAGAAAGACAGAAGAATTTTTCTCATGAGTTGTCAAAAGTAAAAAAATGTGTTACAATACAAACTGTCATTGAGTAACTCATAGAACTTGAAGGAGTGTGGCAATCATGAGTGAGCATAAAGATTACATTTCCCGCGCCGATGAGCTGGGAAATATCCATATCGCCGAAGAGGTTCTGGCTGCTGTCGCTGCTGCCGCTGCGATGGAGGTCAAGGGCGTGAGCGCTCTGGCCGCCGGTACCGATATTGCCGAGCTGCTGGGCAAGAAGAATCAGGCCAAGGGCGTTCGCATCCATGTTGAGGAGGAGAAGGTCACCGTCGAGCTGTCTGTCATGATGACTTACGGCAACACCATCCCCGAGGTTGGCAAGGCCGTTCAGGAGAATGTCAAGTCCACCATGGAGTCCGTCACCGGTCTGGAGATCGCTGCTGTCAATGTTTCCGTTGCCGGCATCGTTTTCCCTCCCAAGCAGGTTTAATGAAGCGAAAACAGGCGCCCGACAGGGCGGCTGTTTTTTGTCCGGGAGGGGAAAAAATTGATATTTGCTGTCTCCTGTGCTATACTCGGAGCAGTAAGCGCAGAGAGGAGAGTGCGCGTCTTGGAATTTGAACAGATCATCGCCGCCCACCGGGAGCGCTATCCCCTGATGCGGCCCCGGGACTATGGCAAACTGGCCTACCAATCGGAGTTCGGCGCTGAGCATCTGCTGTCCAATGAGAGGGCGGTTTTCCAGCGTTTGCTGGAGGAATGGAACGGTGTGCCCGCAGGAACGGCGCGTCGCGTACCGGAAGAGATCGGCGGCGGTCTGTGCCGCTTTTATCTCTGGGATACAGAGGATAAAAATCTTGCAGTAGATATTCTTGTAAAGTTGTTTATCCTTACAGCAAAGGAACGCCGGGGCAGCAGGGAGGGATTGGAGAAAAAGCTCTCCTTACTGGAAAAACTGCCTGTTCCCGGTATGGAGGAATGGCTTTGTGAGTACCGCGTCCGGGGGTGTCCTCCGGTGCGCCACAGCGAGGAATATCGGCAGGCCTACGCGCCGTGCTACCGTCTGC
>JAZQVX010000114.1:0-3797 GCA_045632045.1 Lawsonibacter sp. | reverse complement strand
AGAAACCTGAAGACATCCAGCGCAAGTTCAAGCGTGCCATCACCGACTCCGACACTGAGAACTGCGTGCGCTTTGACCCCGCCAACAAGCCCGGCGTAGCCAACCTGATGAACATCTACTCCGCCGTCACCGGCAAGAGCTTCGAGGAGATCGAGGCCGAGTTCGCCGGCATGGGCTACGGCAAGTTCAAGCCCGCCGTGGGTGACGCCGTCATCGAGCTGCTCAACCCCATCCGTGAGGAGGCCACCCGCATTCTGAAGGACAAGGCCTATCTGGAGGGCGTCTACAAGACCGGTGCCGAGAAGGCCTCCTATGTGGCCAACAAGACTCTGCGCAAGGTCTATAAGAAGGTCGGCTTCGTGGCCCGCTGATCGGGTCGCCGAATCAAGAAGGAGGGTTTTCTATTCCTATCCAGCTTCCCGTTCTCGGCACCACGCTGGCCGCTCTGGTGGCCGCCGCCATTCTCTCTCTGATCACCACCCCTGTGGTGCGCTCTCTGGCCTTCCGTGTGGGCGCGGTGGATGTCCCCAAGGACTCCCGCCGTATGCACTCCCGCCCCATCCCCCGCATGGGCGGTCTGGCCATCTTCCTGGGCTTCCTGCTCAGCACCCTGGTGTTCCTGCCCCTGGATGAATCCCTGCGGGGCATGCTGCTGGGCAGCGTCATCATTGTCATTCTGGGCATTTTCGATGACATTTACGCCCTGCCCGCCAAGCCCAAATTCCTCGTTCAGATCTTTGCCGCCCTGGTGGCCGCCACCTCCGGCAACTACGTGGAATTTCTCTCCAACCCCAACATCTTCAGTTCCGAGCCCTACTGGGAGCTGGGCTGGTTCTCCATCCCCTTCTCCGTGCTGTGGATCGTGGGCATCACCAACGCCGTCAACCTCATCGACGGTCTGGACGGTCTGGCCTGCGGCGTGTCCACCATCAGCTCCGCCACGCTGCTGGTCATCGCCCTGATCGTGGCCGAGCCCGAGGTGGCCATCATCACCGCCGCTCTGTGCGGCGCCTGCGCCGGCTTCCTGCCCTACAACCTCAACCCCGCCAAGATCTTCATGGGCGACACCGGTTCCACCTTCCTGGGCTTCATTCTGGCAACCGTGTCCATTCAGGGACTGTTCAAGTTCCACATGATCATCTCTTTCGCAGTGCCCTTCCTCATGCTGGGTCTGCCCATCTTTGACACCTGCTTTGCCATCATCCGCCGCGTGGCCAAGGGCCAGTCCCCCATGGCTCCCGACCGGGGCCACATCCACCACCGGCTCATCGACATGGGCTTCAGCCAGAAGCAGACTGTGGCCGTGCTGTATGTCATCAGCGCCATTCTGGGCATGTCCGCCGTTGTGCTGACCACCAACGGCATCGTGAAGGCCATGCTCTTCCTCATGGCCCTGTGTCTGGCCGGCGCCATGGCAGGTATGCTCTATCTCAACAAAAACATCGACAATGCCGATGATGAGGAGGAATGATCCCCCATGAAAAAAATCAAAGTCATGACCATCTTCGGCACCCGCCCCGAAGCCATCAAAATGGCCCCTCTGGCTCTGGAGCTGGAGAAGCGCGAGAACATCGAGGCCATCTGCTGCGTCACCGCCCAGCACCGTGAGATGCTGGACTCTGTGCTGGAGATCTTCAAGCTCAAGCCCGATTACGATCTGAACATCATGCAGCCCCGCCAGACCCTCTCCTCCATCACCGCCCGCTGCATCACCGGCATGGACGATGTGCTGGACGAGGCCAAGCCCGATCTGGTGCTGGTCCACGGCGACACCTCCACCACCTTCGCCGGCGCTCTGGCCGCCTTCTACCACCAGATCCCCGTGGGTCATGTGGAGGCCGGTCTGCGCACCTATGACAAGTGGTCCCCCTTCCCCGAGGAGATGAACCGCAAGATGGTGGGCTCCATCGCCGATCTCCACTTCTGCCCCACCGTTTCCAACGAGGCCAATCTGGCCAAGGAGAACATCACCGCCGGCGTTTTCCGCACCGGCAACACCGTCATCGACGCCCTCCAGACCACTGTTGTGGACAACTTCACCTTCGGCGAGGACATTCTCAACAAGCTGGATTACAAAAACCGCAAGGTCATTCTGGTCACCTGCCACCGCCGTGAAAACTACGGTCAGCCCATGACCAACATTATGACCGCCCTGCGCCGCATCGCCGACGCCAACCCCGACTGCGAGCTGGTCTATCCTGTCCACCTCTCCCCTGTGGTGCAGGAGGTGGCCCGCAAGCATCTGAGCAATCACGAGCGCATCCACCTCATTGCCCCTCTGTCCGTGGACGAGATGCACAACCTGATGGCCCGCTGCTATCTGGTTATGACCGACTCCGGCGGTCTGCAGGAGGAGGCTCCCGCCCTGGGCAAACCCGTTCTGGTCATGCGCAAGGAAACTGAGCGCCCCGAGGCCGTGGAGGCCGGCACCGTCCGTCTGGCCGGTGTGGAGGAGGAGGATGTCTTCTCCATGGGCTGTGAGCTGCTCCAGAATAAGGAGTCCTATGACAAGATGGCCCACGCCGTCAACCCCTACGGCGACGGACAGGCCTGCCGCCGCATCGCCGATGCCATCGAGTTCCACTTCGGTCTGAGAACCGAAGCCCCCGAGGCTTTTTAAATCAACAGGAAAGGATGATGAACCATGGAGCAAAAAAACCGACTGCTTTTTACCGTGGCCATCATCCTTTTGATTTTTCTTGCTCTGCTGGTCAGCTTTGGGCGTATCCTCTTCCACATGGACACCCCCTCGGTTGCCCTGCCCAGCGTGAGCGTATCTCAGCCCGGGGACAGTTCCGGCTCCGGGGAGCCCCTTGCTCCCTCCAATCAGACGGTGTCTGTCACACCTCAGACCGTCCAGAGCGTCATCGACACCCTGCGCCGCGCCGACAGCTATTACCGCGAGCTGTCCGTGGAGGAGTTCTGGCACAACGGTGCCGCCTCCACCACAGTAAAGGTCTGGGTAGACGGCGGCTGGAGCCACAGCTTCCGCGACCTGCCCAACGGCGCCGGACGCCATGATCTGGTGGGCGGGAGCGGTGCCTACTACTGGTACAACGGCTCCTCCCGCTATGAGTCCCTCCCCGCTGACGACCGCGCCGCCGATCTGGCTCAGCGCGTCCCCACCTATGAAACAGTGCTGGAGCTGGATCCCGACACCATCACCGCCGCCGGGTATGAGCTGAAAAACGATCTGCCCTGCATCTATGTGGAGTCCGTCGACCCGGATACCGACACCTCCCACAGCTATTGGGTCAGCGTGGACAACGGCCTTCTCGTCTGTGCCGAGCTGCGCCGCGCCGGCGAGGTGATCTATCGCATGACCTCCTCCGCCATCCAGTCCCCCTGTCCCGCCGGCGCCGCCTTCCGACTGCCCGACGGCACCGTCCTGCATACCCCCTGACAAGCCAAAAGGCGCGCATCCCTGCGCGCCTTTTTATGTACCATCTCCCAGAAGCAGGGCCGCCCCCAGCGCCAGCAGCAGATCGCTGTCTTCCTCCTCCCGCCACAGAAGCAGCACCACCAGAATCAACAGCAGATCGCCGCTGTCCAGCTTCTCCGGGAGGAATTTCTTCAACAGCCCCCGAATCTGCTCCGCGCCGCCGCCCAGCAGGGGCTCCCGCCCCCCTTTTGCCGGTGCCGCGGCCTCTCCGACGGGCGTGTACCACTCCTGCTGCGGGAGATATCGGTTATACACGCCCATCCCTCCCTCATTTGAGTTTTCGCAGCATCCGGATCATGGACAGCATCTCCAGCGTCCGATCCACTCTGAACTGCCGCTCCGGTCTGAGATAGGG
>JAZQVX010000113.1:0-2833 GCA_045632045.1 Lawsonibacter sp. | reverse complement strand
CTCGGGCAGGGAGGTGACGGCGGACAGCATGATGCCGCCGATGAAGGCGCCGGACAGGCTGGTCTTCTTGTCGATGAGATCCACATAGTCGGCGGCCTTAACGGACAGGAAGGTGACACCTGCGGCGATGATGGCGTAGATTAGAAAGATCATGTCAAATTCTCCTCACATACACAAAATAAAAATCCGTGTCCCGCAGATGGGCACACGGATGTCGTTTCGACTATAACCCCATGTATGCCCTCGCGCGGTCACACATGAGTCTCATTGTTTACGGTATGCCAGACCGGAAAACCGATCGAGGCTGTTGACATACCACGCCGGGGGCGCCAATTACTCCCTCATGAACGATACAAAATTTATCATATGGTGGTGGAAAAGTCAACAAAAAGCACCGTCGATTTATGTACAAAAAAGCAGGGCACTTGTATGCCCTGCTTGGTGTTTTTGATTACTGAGGGGGTGCGGAGAGAGTCTTGCGCTGCACCAGATGGGAGATCATCTCCCGGTCGAAGCTCAGACAGCAGCCGAAGGGGTCGATGACGAACCCGGCGGCCCGCTTGTCCTTGAGCACCATGCCGGCATAGTGGTCAAAGCCCAGCATGACGGTCTGCTGGTTCTTGGGGCCGCAGAGCTTGCGCAGCTCATCCCAGCCGGTGAAGGCGGGGAAATAGACCTGACCGTCCTGATTCTGAATGAGGGTGAACTGGACATTGTCCCCCTGAATGTCGGCGGGAGCCAGAAACTGCCCCTGCATGATGATGAGATCGAGAACTGCCTCCCGGTTGACCCGGTTGTCCTCCTTCTGCATGCGCGCGATGGCCTTCAGCAGAGCGTCGTTATGTAAAGCGTCCATCAGAACAGACCTCCAAGAAGAAATTGCAGCCCCAGCAGGGCGATGAGAAATACGATGTTGGACAGAGTGAACCAGACCAGATATTTCCCCTTATCTCCGGGACAGACCCGGGAGAGGGCTTTGAAGGAGATCAGACTGGCCATGGAGGCGATCAGGGTGCCCAGACCGCCCAGATTGGTGCCGATGAGCAGACCTCTGGCATTGTCGGTGAAGCCGGACAGAAGCAGGGCGGCGGGGACATTGCTGATGACCTGACTGACCGCCACGGAGCAGAGAAGCTCGTTGCCCAGGAGGATGCCCTCGAAGAAATTGCGGAACAGGGGCAGTACGCCCAGATTGCCCACGAAGAGGAAGAATCCCACGAAGGTGAGCAGCAGATTATAGTCCACAGCCCGGAGGGTGCGCTGGTCGTAGAAGAACACCGCCACAAAGACGACGGCTGCCGCCGCCCAGACCGAGAGGATCTTGGCCACGGCGCACAGGCACAGCAGAAACAGCGCTCCGTACATGATATACAGCCGGCGTTTGGTGTCGGCCGCGGGAGCCTCAGAGTCCACCGGCAGCATGGCCAGGGGCTTGGAGGGGGTGAGCAGCAGGAAAATGACCAGCAGCACGGCGGCACCGGCGGTGAGGGGGAGCATGGCGGAGAAGAAATCCACCAGGGACAGATCATAGCGGGAGTAGAGATAGAGATTCTGGGGATTGCCGATGGGGGTGGTCATACTGCCCAGATTGGCGGCGATGGTCTGCATGGCAACCACAGGGATGATGCGGTGCTGCTGCCCCGCCATGCGCAATACCTCCAGCGCGAAGGGCACGAAGGTGATGAGGGCCACATCGTTGGTGACGATCATGCTGGACAGGAAGGGGAGAAAGAGCAGTACCGCCTCCAGCTGCCGGGTGGTGCGGGTACGGTTGAGCATCCCTTCGCCCAGACTGCGGAACAGACCCAATCCCTGAAGACCCGCCATGACCGCCATAAGGGCGAAGAGCAACGCCAGCGTGTGGAAATCCACATACCCCAGATAATCCATGCTGGGGGGTACGAGGAACATGGTCAGAACGGCCAGGATCCACGCGATGGCGAGGACGGTGTCTTCCTTTATAATATGGATGATTTTCTGCATGGGATAACCCCCTCAGTCAGCTTCGCTGACAGCTCCCCCGCAAGGGGGGAGCCAAGTATTTGGAAAAGACCCCGATGTGTGGACATCGGGGTCTTGGAAATTAGAATTCGGCGTTGCCGACGGTGCGGGGATGCAGCTCCACATCGCGGATGTTGCTGATGCCGGTGAGGTACATCACCATGCGCTCGAAGCCCATGCCATAGCCGGCGTGGCGGCAGGAGCCGTAACGGCGCAGGTCGCAGTACCACCAGTAATCCTCGGGGTTCATGCCCAGCTCCTTGATGCGGGCCTCCAGAATGTCGATGCGCTCCTCACGCTGAGAGCCGCCGATCAGCTCACCAACACCGGGAACCAGACAGTCAGCGGCGGCGACGGTCTTGCCGTCGTCGTTCTGACGCATATAGAAGGCCTTGATCTCCTTGGGGTAGTCGGTGACGAAGACGGGGCGCTTATAGACCTGCTCGGTCAGATAGCGCTCGTGCTCGGTCTGCAGATCGGTACCCCATTCCACCTTATAGTCGAACTTGTCGTTGACCTTGGACAGGATCTCCACGGCCTCGGTGTAGGACACGCGGCCGAAGTCGGAGTTGGCAACCAGCTCCAGACGCTCCTTCAGGCCCTTATCCACGAAGGAGTTGAAGAAGTTGATCTCGTCGGGGCACTTCTCCAGCACGGTCTTGATGACATACTTGATCATAGCCTCGGCGTTGTCCATGTAGTCGCCCAGATCGGCGAAGGCCATCTCGGGCTCGATCATCCAGAACTCGGCGGCGTGGCGCTGGGTGTTGGAGTTCTCGGCGCGGAAGGTGGGGCCGAAGGTGTAAACATTGCCGAAGGCCATGGCAAAGTT
>JAZQVX010000112.1:0-3957 GCA_045632045.1 Lawsonibacter sp. | reverse complement strand
CACCCCCGGCTCCGTGTCCGTGCTGGGTCTGATGAACGACCACGAGAAGAAGGTACAGCTGCTGGTGGACGAGGAAATTTTGCAGGATGAGTGGGTTGGCTGTCACCCCTGCATCAACACCTCCAGCCTGCGCATCCGGGTCAAGGATGTCTTCGGCCCCATTCTGGAGGCCATGGGCCACGATATGCGCACCGTGACCCTCCCCCGGGAAGAAGTGTAAAAGGAAACCGACCTATGTTCATAGGTCGGTTTTTTTATTGCTTCAACTCAGCGGGAGTCAAGGCTCCGCTCTGACGCAGCTTCATCTTTTTCCAGCTGATAAATCCATAAATATCATTGACCAGAAAGGCGGCAAAGCAGACAACCACCGAAATATACTTCATATCGTGAGCGCTCGCCAACACCCACAGGATAATTAAGATCACATCATTTGATGCATACGCCAGGGCAAAATACGGACTTCTTCGGAAGGTCAGATATACCGCAACAAAGCTGGTGGTGACGGAAAGGGTACTGGGAATCAGATTTGCCGTGGCAAAAAAGGCCAGTATATTGTAAAACACAACCGTAACGATCGCCGTCAAGACCCACATCAGACAGATCTCCCCTCTGCCGATGGTATTCACCTTCACTTCTGCCCGGTTTCCCTGATAGGGATTTCTGAGCCAGGAGATCAGCGCGAAGGCCGCCATGGGCATCGTCATTCCGAGATAGGTGATCATTTCCCCATAGTAGGCAAAGGTATAGGAAATCACGCCGTATAACAGGCTGAACATCACCATCAGCAGCTGACCGAAGGGATTTCCCTTCGCGTTAAAAATCAGCGAAGTAACACCGATCAGGGACGCCGCCAATGTCAGGTAGTTTTCTCTGTCAAAAATCGAAAATGACAGCACGATCAAAACAACAGACGAACACCACAACACAATTTCCGTTTTTGAAAAATAGTTTATCATTCTTTTGAAATGATCCATCATAACCTCCCAAAAAAGAAAGCATCCGTATGTGCATCTTCAAAGACCTAACGATGCACAAACGAATGCTTTTCACATTCTACTACTCGGTAGCAGTTATTCCATATTTGATTCCGCGTTATGATACCACACCGGCAGCAAAAAAACAATGTCAAATTGTCATTTTTTCACCGGGATCTTCTTACGGATGTCGCTCAGACGGTTGAGTGCCTCGTTGAGTGTTTCGTCCTTTTTGGCAAAGTGGAAGCGGATGAGATGATTCACATCCTCCCGGAAGAAGCTGGAGCCGGGGACGGCGCCCACGCCCACTTTTTCCGCCAGCACCTCGCAGAACTCCAGAT
This sequence comes from Lawsonibacter sp., assembly GCA_045632045.1. Taxonomy (GTDB): domain Bacteria; phylum Bacillota; class Clostridia; order Oscillospirales; family Oscillospiraceae; genus Lawsonibacter. Next base: position 2,642 of record JAZQVX010000112.1, on the reverse strand, counting down.
CGCTGTCATAGCCGAACTCGGAGATGTCCATCATGATGTAATAGGCACCCTCGGGGACGGTGTGGGCGATGCCGATGTCCCCCAGACCCTTCAGGAAGAGATCACGCTTGTGGGTGTACTCGGCCTGCAGACCGTCGTAGTAGTCCTGCCCGAACTTCAGGCCGGGAATGATGGCCTCCTGCAGGGGGGCGGCGGCACCCACGGTGAGAAAGTCGTGGACTTTCTTGATGCGCTCGGTAATATGCTCGGGGGCGATGGTATAGCCCAGCCGCCAACCGGTGACGGAGTAGGTCTTGGACAGGGAGGAACAGGAGATGGTACGCTCCCACATCCCGGGCAGGGCGGCGAAGTAGGTGTGGACATGGGGTGCGTAGAGGATATGCTCATACACCTCGTCGGTGATGACATAGGTGTCATACTTCTCGGCCAGGGTGGCGATGAATTCCAGCTCCTGACGAGTAAAGACCTTGCCGCAGGGGTTGGAGGGATTGCAGAGGATGAGAGCCTTGACCCCCTGTCGGAAGGCGTCCTCCAGCTCCTCGGGGTCGAAGCAGAAGGTGGGGGGCTTCAGGGGCACATAGATGGGGATGGCTCCGGAGAGAATGGTATCGGCTCCGTAATTTTCATAGAAGGGGGAGAAAATGACCACCTTGTCCCCGGGGTCCACCACCGTCATCATGGCGGCCATCATGGCCTCGGTACTGCCGCAGGTGGTGACGATGTGCTTATCCGGGTCGATGGGCAGACCCATGAAGCGGCGCTGTTTCTCAGCCAGTGCCTCCCGGAAGTTCTGAGCGCCCCAGGTGATGGAGTACTGGTGAACATCCTCGCCGGCGACCTGTGCCAGCCGGTCGAGGATCTCCCTGGGCGGGTCAAAGTCCGGGAAGCCCTGGGACAGATTCACCGCGCCGTATTTGTTGGAGATGCGGGTCATGCGGCGGATGACGGAGTCGGTAAAGGTATCGGTGCGCTGGGACAAGGGTTTCATATCTTCCCCTCCTCAAGTTTCTTTGGGTCTATTGTATCGGAAAATCAGTCCTCCGTAAAGGTCTGGATGGCCCGCAGGAAGAGTTTGCCGTGGCGTTTTGCCTTGGTTTCGCCCACGCCGGGGACCTTCAGCAGTTCCTCCATGCTGTCGGGGCGCATTTTCGCCATGGCGGTGAGGGTGGCGTTGGAGAACACCACATAGGCGGGTACGCCGCTGGTGCGGGCGATGGACATGCGCACCCCCTTCAGGCGCTCCAGCAGCGCCTCGTTGACCTCGCCCCCATCGTCGTGGGACTGCTCGGTCTGAATTTCCTGCTGGGGCATGGGGCGCATCCGCATGGAAACCCGCTCTCCCCGGAAGAGGACGGCTTTGGCGCTCTCCGTCAGGGTCAGCACCGGGAACTCCCCCTCCGTCTTGTCCAGATAGCCCGAAGCCAGCAGGAAGTTGATATAGGCCCGGAGGGTGTGGGTATCGGTGTCGCGCATGATGCCGTAGGTGGTCAGCTTATCGAAGCCCCGGGTCAGCACCGTCATGTCGTGACTGCCACGGAGGATGCGGATGGTCTGGGTAATACCCACGCCTCCCTTCCCCTGCCGCTCCACACGGGCCACGCAGGAGAGGATCTTCTGGGCGGGCAGGGTGATGTCCACATCCCGATAGCCCCCGGAGCAGTTACCGCAGCTGCCGCAGTTCTCCCCGGTTTCCTCCCCGAAATAGCGCAGGATATAGCCACGAAGGCACCCTGTTTCGGTGCAGTAGCCGATCATGGTGTCCAGTCGGGCAAGCTCCCGGCGGCGCAGCTCCATGCGCTGAAGCTCGGTGAGGTTTTCGTTCTCCTCAGCATTTTCGATGAGGTATTTGGCGGTATAGATGTCCCGGGGTGAGTAGAGCAGGATGCACTCGGCGCTCTCTCCGTCCCGGCCGGCGCGGCCGGCCTCCTGATAGTAGCTCTCCAGATCCTTGGGCATGTTATAGTGGATGACGAAGCTGACATTGGACTTGTCGATGCCCATGCCGAAGGCGTTGGTGGCAACCATGATCCGGGCGCGGTCGTGGACAAAGCTGTCCTGATTGGCCCGGCGCTCGGCGTCATCCAGTCCCGCGTGGTAGCGGGTGGCGGAGAAGCCGTGGCTGCACAGATCCTCGCAGACCCGCTCCACTTCCGCTCTTGTGGAGCAGTAGACGATGCCGCTTCTGTCCCTGCGCAGGGCCAGCACATCCCGAAGGTAGGACTTGCGGCTGTCGGGGCGCACCACCTCGAAGTAGAGGTTGGGGCGGCCAAAGCCTGTCACCACCCGATAGGGATTTCGCAGCTCCAGCAACTTTTCGATGTCCTCCCGGACAGGGGCGGTGGCGGTAGCCGTGAAGGCGCCCACCGGGGGGCGCTTGGGCAGGGAGCGGATGAATTCGGGGATCTTCAGATAGCTGGGGCGGAAGTCCTGTCCCCACTGGGAAACGCAGTGGGCCTCGTCCACCGCCACGAGGGACAGCTCCACCCGCTCCACAAGGCGCAGGAAACCCTCGCTCTCCAGCCGCTCCGGGGCCACATAGAGAAGCTTCAGTTCCCCCGAGGCGGCACGGCGGTAAACCTCCTTCCCCTGCTCGAAGTCCATAGCGGAGTTGAGGCAGGCGGCGGGGACACCGGCCTGCTCCA
>JAZQVX010000111.1:0-10148 GCA_045632045.1 Lawsonibacter sp. | reverse complement strand
ACCGTGGTCTATCCCACCCACGGCGAGCGCCAGAAGCAGGAGTGCATCGCCAAGCTCTCCGCCCTCATCCGCAAGCATGGCGTGCAGCACATCGCCATCGGCAACGGCACCGCCAGCCGTGAAACCGAGCAGATGACGGTGGAGATGCTCAAGAAGCTGGGGGGCGGCGTGAGCTACATGATCGTCAGTGAGGCGGGCGCTTCCGTCTACTCCGCCTCCAAGCTGGCTGCCGAGGAGTTCCCCCAGTTCGATGTCAATCTGCGCTCCGCCGTGTCCATCGCCCGCCGCCTGCAGGACCCTCTGGCCGAGCTGGTGAAGATCGATCCCAAGGCCATCGGCGTGGGTCAGTATCAGCATGATATGCCCCAGACCCGTCTGAGTGAAACTCTGGACGGTGTGGTGGAGGACTGCGTCAACGCCGTGGGCGTGGATGCCAATACCGCGTCCCCCTCGCTGCTCCAGCGCGTTTCCGGTCTGAACGCCACCACCGCCAAAAATGTGGTCAAGTACCGCGAGGAGAACGGGGCCTTTACCAGCCGCAAGCAGCTTTTGAAGGTGCCCAAGCTGGGCCCCAAGGCCTTCGAGCAGTGCGCCGGATTCCTCCGCGTGCCCGAGAGCAAGTCCGTGCTGGACAACACCGGTGTCCACCCCGAGAGCTACAAGGCCGCCGAGCAGCTGCTCACCGAGTGCGGTTACACCCTGGCCGATGTGAAGGCAGGCAACCTGACAGAGCTGAAAAATAAAGCGGAAAAGATCGGTTATGAGCAGCTGGCTCAGCGCTGCGGCGCCGGTGCCCCCACTCTGGCCGACATCGTGAAGGAACTGATGAAGCCCGGCCGTGACCCCCGCGACGAGCTGCCTCCTCCCATTCTCCGCACCGACATCATGGAGACCAAGGACCTCAAACCCGGCATGGAACTGCAGGGTACCGTGCGCAATGTGGTGGACTTCGGTGTGTTCGTGGACATCGGTGTCCATGAGGACGGTCTGGTCCATGTTTCCCGCTTCCCCAAGCGGGTCAAGCACCCCAGTGAGCTGCTCAGCGTGGGGGATGTCATCACCGTCTGGGTGGTGGAAGTGGACGAGAAGAAAAAGCGCATCGGTCTGAGCATGCGCAAGCCGTAAAAATCGTGTAGGGGCGGTTGTCCTCAACCGCCCGAATGCCAACAATGGGCCGATGGGGACATCGGCCCCTACGGAAACCGGGAGGGGATGTTTATGACAAAAGAATTGCAAACCTTGCAGCAATGGATCAACGAAAGCCGCCGCATCGTCTTTTTCGGCGGCGCGGGGGTAAGCACCGAGTCGGGCATCCCCGACTTTCGCAGTGTGGACGGTCTGTACCAGCAGAAATATGACCGTCCCCCGGAGGAGATCATCAGCCACACCTGCTTCTGCCACGAGCCGGAGGAGTTCTTCCGCTTCTACCGGGAGAAGATGATCTGGCCCGAGGCCAAGCCCAACGCCGCCCACAAAAAGCTGGCAGAACTGGAACAGGCGGGGAAGCTGCGCAGTGTGGTGACACAGAACATCGACGGACTCCATCAGGCCGCCGGCTCAAAGCGGGTCTGGGAGCTCCACGGCAGTGTCCACCGCAACCGCTGTATGGACTGCGGTCAGAGCTACGGTCTGGATCGCATTCTCAACAGCAGGGGCGTGCCCCGCTGCTCCTGCGGCGGCATCATCAAGCCCGATGTGGTGCTCTATGAGGAGTCGCTGGACAGCTATACCATCGAGCAGGCGGTCAACGACATCGAGCAGGCCGACATGCTCATCATCGGCGGGACCTCTCTGGTGGTCTATCCCGCCGCGGGACTGGTGCGCTATTATGGGGGCGATAAGCTGGTCCTCATCAACAAGAGCGAAACTGCTTACGACTCCAACGCCGACCTCATCTTCCACGACAGCATCGGCGCGGTGCTGGGGAATATTGAATTAGGATAAAATGCACAAAAACAACTGGGGTTTTTTAGTGTATTGAGGTAAAGTGCTAAAAATCTTTTTTTCACTAAAGAGCTATTGCAATTCGTGGACGGAAATCATATAATGTCCACAACAAAAGAACAGTTGTTAGCCATACGAAGTCTGCGGGAGGAAAATAACCGACCGTAGGCGGATGGCACTCTGGAGACACCCGCGAAAAGCGGGGGCCGAAGGGGCAAGCGGCGAGCAAACACCGCCGTAAACTCTCAGGCAAAAGGACAGAGATGGCCGGGTCTTACCCGTGATGCTATTTTCTATGTCGTATTTTGCAGGGGGCATTGCCGTTCGGCCGTGCTCCCTGTTTTTTTATTACCGAAAGGAGTGAATTCCCCATGATCGAAATGATCACCAAAGTCAACTCTGCAATCAACGGTTTTGTCTGGGGCCCCATCATGCTGGCCCTGCTGGTGGGTACCGGTGTGTACTTGACCTTCCGCACCAACTGGATCCAGGTCCGCTGGTTCGGCTACATCATGAAGAACACCGTCGGCTCTCTGTTCAAGAAGAAGGATGAAGAGGGCGGCGAGAACCTCTCCGCATTCCAGGCCGTCTGTACCGCTATGGCAGGTACCGTCGGTACCGGCAATATCGCCGGCGTTACCGGCGCTATCTTCGTCGGCGGCCCCGGTGCCGTGTTCTGGATGTGGGTTTCCGCTTTCTTCGGTATGTGCACCAAGTACGCCGAGATCGCTCTGGCCATGAAGTACCGTATCACCGGTGAGGACGGCCAGTATCGCGGCGGCCCCATGTACTACATTGAGAACGGTCTGGGCAAGAAGTGGAAGCCTCTGGCTGTGATCTTCGCCATTCTGGGTGGTCTGACCTCCTTCGGTATCGGCAACATCGCCCAGACCAGTGAGATCGCCGGCGCCATGAACAGCCTGCTGGGTCTGACTCCTCTGACCACCGGCGTTATTTTGGCCTTCCTGATCGCCATCGTCGTCTTCGGCGGCGTGAAGCGCACCGGCCAGGTCCCTTCTTTCATCGTGCCTTTCATGTCCATCTTCTATGTGCTGGCCGGTATCGGCGTTCTGGTTCTGCGCCTGACCGACATCCCTGCTGCTTTTGCCACCATCGTGACCTCCGCGTTCAGCTTTGAGGCTGTCGGCGGCGGTGTCTTCGGTTATGCCATTATGCTGGCTATGCGTCAGGGCTTCGCCCGCGGCGTCTTCTCCAATGAGGCCGGTATGGGCTCCGCTCCCATTGCCCACGCTGCCACCAATACCCAGGAGCCCGCTGAGCAGGCCATCTGGGGTGTGTTCGAGGTCTTCTTCGACACCATCGTCATCTGCTCCATCACCGGTCTGACCGTGGTTCTGTCCGGTATCTACAATCTGGAGGGCGGCCTGGCCAACTACGCCTCCAAGGGCGCCGCTGCTGTTGCCGCGTTCAACTCCATCCTGCCCGGTACTCTGGGCGGCACCATCATTCAGGTCAGCCTGGTGTTCTTCGCTCTGTCCACCATCCTGAGCTGGAGCTACTACGGCGAGCGCTGCTGGGGCTATCTGACCGACAGCAAGGTCTTCATGACCATCTATAAGACCGCTTTCGTTATGATCACTCTGCTGGGTGCCACCGGTTCCGGCACTCTGATGTGGGACATCGCCGACACCCTGAACGGCGCCATGGCCATCCCCAACCTGATCGCACTGCTGGCTCTGTCCGGCGTGATCGCCAAGATCACCAAGGACTACTTCGGCAATCTGAAGGCCAAGAAGTAAATCTGAAGCATAAAAAATCGTCCTCCATCAGGAGGACGATTTTTTTATCTCTTGGAGCAGAAGCTCACGCTTGTTTTCAACAGTGCCCTCTGCAACCAGTTCCAAAAGTCCGGTGAGGGTAAGCCCAATTTCTTTTCCACGCAATCCGGCATCCATGCAGTCACGACCGTTAACGGCGAGATCCTTCAATGACAGGCAAGCCTGTTCCGCCAGCAGCTGTCGGGCCATTTCCTCAACCAGTTCCAAGGGATCGGAGGAGGGGGGCGTGGGATCGGCACAGGCCGCCCGGTCGCCCCGCTTGAGGTGGAGCAGGAGAAAGAAATTCTCTTCCCCCAGCCGGGACAGCCAGCGCCCCACCCATTTGCGTTGAGGCTCCACAGGCAGATCGTGGCGCTCAATGAGGGTGAGCACCTGCTGTTTCAGCTCATTGGGGATGCGCAGGCGGTTGAGTGCCCCTGCGGCGAGGACAACGCTCTGTTTCGGGTGTCCGTAGAAGTGCCCCACGCCCTGTTCATCCACGGAGAAGGTGGCGGGTTTGCCCACATCATGGAGCAGGGCGGCCAGCCGTATCGGCAGCAGGGGAGGGGTGGCATCCAGCGCCATGACGCTGTGGGTATAGACATCATAACAGTGGTGGAAATTTTTCTGATCGAAGCCGATGCAGGGGGACAGCTCGGGGATGATCTCCGCCGCCACATCAGGGAACTCAAGCAGAACTTTCCTTGCCCCTGGGGAGCAGATCAGCCGGGAGAATTCCGCCCAGACGCGCTCCCATGCCACATGGCGCAGATCACTCCGGCGGCGGTGGATGGCGGCGGCGGTGTCCGGGTGGATGTCAAATTCCAGCTGGGCGGCCAGACGCAGACCCCGGAGGATGCGCAGGGCGTCCTCCTCAAAGCGGCGGTCGGGCTCCCCCACGCAGCGGATGAGTCCGGCGGAAAGATCCTCCTGCCCCCCGAAGGGATCCACGATGGTGCCTCGCTCCCACGCCATGGCGTTGACGGTAAAATCCCGGCGGGCGAGGTCTTCTGTCAGCTCGGTGGTAAATTCCACGCCATCGGGGTGGCGGTGATCGGAGTAGGTGGTTTCTTTCCGGAAGGTGGTGGTTTCCACAGGGATGCCGCCGGAGAGGACGGTGATGGTGCCGTGCTTCAGCCCGATGTCCAGACAGGGGAACTGGGCACAGGCGGTCTTGATCTCTTCGGGCAGGGCGGAGGTGGCGGCGTCATAGTCATGGGGCGGAATGCCCAGCAGGCTGTCCCGCACACAGCCGCCCACCAGCACGGCCCGGTGTCCCCGGGCTTCCAGACAATGCAGAACGGAAAGGGCGCGGTCGTCCCATTGAAACATAAACACACCTCCTGTCAATTTGTTGACCGAACTTGGCTCCCCCTTTGGAGGAGCTGGTATTTGCGAAGCAAATGACTGAGAGGGGGAATGAGAAGACAGCTCCGCAGTCCCCCTCCGCCCCTTCGGGGCACCTCCCCCGCAAGGGGGGAGGTAAGTTTCTTTCTCTTGTAGAATAGCAAAAAAATGTGGAAAAAACAAGGCGGGAACTGGACAATTCCCGCATCTTCCGCTATAATGTCAAGTTAGAAATCTTTCCGATGAAAGGAATTTGAAATATGAACGAGATGATTCTGCTGAAGCTGGGCGAGATGGTCCTCAAGGGCCTGAACCGTCGCAGCTTTGAGGATAAGCTGCAGGCCAACATCCACCGCCGTCTGAAGGATCTGGGTCAGTTCAAGGTCTACACCCGCCAGTCCACTACCTATGTGGAGCCCAAGGACGACAGCTGTGACATGGACACCGCCTATGAGCGCATGACCAAGGTGTTCGGCGTGGTGGGCGTGTCCCGCGCCCGGGCCTGTGAGAAGGACAAGGACGCCATTCTGGCTGCCGCCGTGGAGTATCTGGACGACCAGCTGTCCACCGCCCGCACCTTCAAGGTGGAAACCAAGCGCGCCGACAAGACCTTCCCCATGACCTCCATCCAGCTGTCCCAGTATGTGGGCGGCGAGCTGCACGAGCGTTATGACAATCTGGAGGTGGATGTCCACAACCCCGAGCTGACCGTCCATGTGGAGATCCGCGACTATGCCGCCTTCGTCCACGCCGATCCCGAGCTGGGTGCCGGCGGTCTGCCCGTGGGCATCAACGGCCGCGCCGTGTCCCTGCTGTCCGGCGGCATCGACTCTCCTGTTTCCTCCTGGATGATCGCCAAGCGCGGCATCGCCCTGGAGATGGTCCACTTCTTTTCCTATCCCTACACCTCTCCCGAGGCCAAGGACAAAGTCATCGAGCTGGCCCGTCTGCTGACCCCCTACTGCGGTCATCTGACCGTCCATGTGGTGCCCTTCACCCAGATTCAGGAGGAGCTGCGCCGTTCCTGCCCCGAGGAGCTGTTCACCGTTATCATGCGCCGCTTCATGATGCGCATTTCTCAGGAAGTTGCCAAGCGCATCGGCGCCAAGGCTCTGGTCACCGGCGAGTGTCTGGGTCAGGTGGCCAGCCAGACCATGGAGGCCATGATGTGTACCGGCGCTGTGGTTCAGCTGCCTGTCCTGCGCCCCTGCGTGGGTATGGACAAGGAGGAGATCGTCCAGATCTCCCGCAAGATCGGTACCTTCGAAACTTCCATCCTGCCCTATGAGGACTGCTGCACCGTCTTTACCCCCCGCCATCCCCGCCTGCGCCCCATGCTCAGCGAGTGTGAGAAGGCAGAGGAGGCACTGGACATCGAGGGTCTGGTCAAGCAGGCCGTGGACGGCATCGAGCGCATCAGAGTTTAATTTCAAACAAATGACAAAGTCATTTGTTTGAGTTTTGCGGCTTGCTGCGGCGCACTCGCTGGGCTCGCACGCTTGCAAGCCGAGCAGTGTTTTTTGCGACGCGCATGTCGCCGCAAAAAACGATTAAAAATCATTCGCCGCAGGGCGGCGAAATGTTACTGAACAAGAAAAACCGACCTGTTATCAGGTCGGTTTTTTCATTACTGCTCATGCATCCAGCTGCGGATGGTGTCCAGATTTTTGTATGCCACAAAGCTGCCGCCCTTGAGGAGCATGTCCAGATTCTGCTGCTCATACTCGGTGCGCTTGCTCTTAGCCTGCAGTGCCTTACGGTAAGATTTGGTGATCATTTCCACGCTGCGGCGCTTGATGAAGCCCACCTTCTTGGGGGCCCAGCCCCCCTGCAGATAGAACATGGGGACGGTGATGGCGGCGTTGACCTTGCTGATGGTGTTCAGAACATCCTTGCCGGGAGGGCTCATGCCCACGCCGCACACGCCAACGACCTTATACTGCTTGCAGACCTTGTCGGCGCCGGTGATGCGGCCGGCCATGAGGGGACCCATATAGAACACCTCGGTGTCGGCGGGGAGATCTGCCTCCTCCGCGGCATAGACCCTGAGTTTTTCGGCCTTGGCCAGCATTTCGGCGTACTGCCGGGTGAAGCCGGTGTTAGACTGATAGACGATGACCATAATATTCATCCTTTCGGGGAAAACTTGCTCATTTGATTATACTGTGGTATAATAAAGTTTGCAATAATTTTTTGTGTCTGGAGGGACGAAGAATGAAGAAAGGGAACAAGCTGTTGGCGGCAGTGCTGGCGCTGATTTTGTGCCTGTGCGTTGTGATGCCCGCTCCCGCCGGCGCGGCCACCCCCATCTTCGTTGCCATCAACGACCGCGTGCTGGAGGCCACGGCCGAAACGATGCCCATCTGGGTGGGGAATGATATATACATCCCCTATTCCGTTCTGGATGCCAACACCAATGGCGTGCGGTGGGGTCTTTACTGCAGATACATCAAAACGGATCACATCCTCTCCGTGTCCGATGTGGATAAGCGCAGATTTCTGGAGTTCGACCTGCGGGAGGGTACCAGCTTCAACGCACTGACAGGAGAGCACTTCGACGGCGGCGCCATTCTGAGAGGCAGCCGGCCCTATCTGCCGCTGGAGCTGGTGTGCGACTTCTTCGGGCTGGAATACAGCTATCACACCATCACCCAGGGCAAGCTGCTGCGCATCAAGAGCGATGAGGTCGTCCTCACCGATGAGCGTTTCATCGATGCCGCCGTCAATGTGCTGGATATGCGCCTGAAAGAGTACAATCAGGCCAATGGAATCGAAACGCCCGCCCCTGCCCCCACCACCCCCGAGGCACCCACCGTGGGAACGCCCAAGGTGGAGAAGCAGGTGCCCACCTATCTGGCCTTTACCTGCGGAAATGCCGAAGAGCTGGAGTCTTTGCTGATCGTACTGGAGAGCAGTGACATCCACGCCGTCATCTTCCTCGCTCCGGAGCTGATTCGGGAGCGGGGGGATCTGGTGTTCTGGATTTCCGGCGCCGGACATACCGTGGGTCTGACCGCCACAGGAGCGGATCCCAACGAGATTTTGCAGTCTTTGGAGCAGGGCAGCCGAGCCCTTGCGGAAGAGGCCTTCCTGCGCACCGATGTGGTGCGTGCCCCTGCCGAGTATCTGAGCTGGCTGGAGGATGAGGGCTGGGTGTGCTGGAACAGTACCCTGGAACTTTCCCCCACCGACAGGGACAATTCCACTTATTTTACCAATCGTGTCCTCACCCGGCTGGATGGGCGCACCAGAGCCACCTATCTGCTGCTGGAAAACAGCGGTAATACCCTGCGGGTTCTGCCTACCCTGCTGAAAGAGCTGGAGGAGGCAGGATTCGTGCCGGATCTGCCTTTGGAGATCCGCCTTTGACATCCACTTCCATTTAGGAGTTTGAATTATGAGTCAGTTATTTGATAAATCCATGCAGACACTGGAACTCAACCGGGTTCTGGAGCTGCTGTCCGGCTGCGCCGTCACCGAGGAGGGCAAGGAGCGGGCACTGAGTCTGCGTCCCATGACCGACCTGGACGATGTCCGCCACGCCCAGGAGGAGACCACTGCCGCGGTGAATATGCTGCTGGCCAGAGGTACCCCCAGCTTTTCCGGCGTACACCCTGTGGCGGCCAGTTTGCAGAGAGCCGACATGGGCGGCAGTCTGAACACCCGGGAGCTGCTGGGGATCGCCGCTGTTCTGCGCTGCGCCCGCAGCGTGGGGGAGTACGGCGCGGGGGAGGAGAAGACCCCCATCGCCCACCTGTTCCGTTCCCTGATCCCTCACCGCCAGCTGGAGGAGCGCATCACCGGCTCCATCGTGGGCGATGACGAGCTGGCCGACTCCGCCAGCTCCGAGCTGGCCTCCATCCGCCGCCACATGCGTGCCACCGAGGGCAAGGTGCGGGATATTCTCAACAAGATCATCTCCTCCAACCAGTCCAAGTATCTGCGTGAGGCCATCATCACCATCCGTTCCGACCGCTATGTGGTGCCCGTCCGCTCCGAGTTTAAAAACGAGATCCCCGGTCTGGTCCACGATGTGTCCGCCTCCGGAGGTACCTTCTTCATCGAGCCCATGGGCGTGGTGAAGGCCAACAATGAACTCAAGGAGCTGCAGCTCCGAGAGCGCAAGGAGATCGAGCGCATTCTGGCCGAGATGTCCGCCGAGTGCGCCGCCCACCGGGAGACCATTCAGGACAACTATAAGATCCTCATCTGGCTGGACGGCATTTTCGCCCGGGCACACCTGTCCCTGAAGCTCAACTGCGCCCAGCCCCACCTGTCCGACCGCTATCTGAATCTCCGCTCCGCCCGCCATCCTCTGCTGGATCAGAAAAAGGCGGTGTCCAACGATCTGATGCTGGGCGACAAGTTCGATACCCTGGTCATCACCGGCCCCAACACCGGCGGTAAGACCGTCACCCTGAAGACCATCGGTCTGCTCACCCTCATGGCCCAGTGCGGTCTGCACATCCCCGCCAAGTCCGACTCTACCATCCGGGTCTATCAGCGGGTGCTGGCCGACATCGGCGACGAGCAGTCCATCGCCCAGTCCCTGTCCACCTTCTCCTCCCACATGAAGACCATCGTTTCCGTTCTGGAGGAGGCCGACAGCGATAGCCTCATCCTCTTCGACGAGTTGGGTGCCGGTACCGACCCCGTTGAGGGCGCCGCTCTGGCCGCCGCCATCATCGAGAGCGCCCGGAATCTGGGGGCTCAGGTCTGCGCCACCACCCACTACGCCGAACTGAAGGTCTACGCCATGACCACTGCGGGGGTGGAGAACGCCTCCTGTGAGTTTAATGTGGAAACGCTGGCCCCCACCTACCGCCTCATTATGGGCATTCCCGGCAAGTCCAACGCCTTTGCCATCTCCCGCCGGCTGGGTCTGCCCGAGTATATCATCGAGAAGGCCGCCGAGCGCCTCGACGCCGAAAATGTCCACTTTGAGGATGTGCTGACCCGACTGGATCAGCAGCGTCAGGACATGGAGCAGGAGCGGGAACAGGCCCGCAAGCTGAAGATGGAGATGGAGCAGTCCGCCAGAGCCGCCCGGGAACACCGGGAGCGCATGGAGGCCGAGCG
>JAZQVX010000110.1:0-1966 GCA_045632045.1 Lawsonibacter sp. | reverse complement strand
TGTTCTGGTTGCGGAGGCAGGACTCGAACCTGCGACCTCCGGGTTATGAGCCCGACGAGCTGCCAACTGCTCTACTCCGCGATATCTGGTGCCGGAGACCGGGGTCGAACCGGCACGGGATTACTCCCAAGGGATTTTAAGTCCCTGGCGTCTGCCAATTCCGCCACTCCGGCAAATGGGTGGCGCGGTCACCTTAACGGCTTAGTTATTCTAGCACAGATACCTCTCCTCTGTCAACCCCCAAATCAAAATAATTTTTCCGTAAAAACCAGGCCCATGATTTGCATTCCGCAGACAGCTATGCTATACTAATAATTCAAGATGTCTTATTATGCACATCAATATGAAACGAAAGTAGAGTTGATCTTTTCTCAATGGACAGTGCCAGTATTGGTATGATCGTCGCTCTGGTGATCCTGGTGGCCTTTTCCGCATATTTCTCCGCCACCGAAACAGCATTCACCTCCCTCAACCGCATTCGCCTGAAGACCAAGGCAGACAACGGCAACCGAGCCGCCGCAAGAGCCCTTGCCATCTCCGAGGAGTATGACAAGATGCTCACCACCATCCTGATCGGCAACAATATTGTCAACATCACCGCCACTACCATCGCCACCGTGCTTTGCACCAAGTGGTTCCGGGAGTACGGCCCCACCGTTTCCACCGTGGCTCTGACCGTCATCATCCTGATTTTTGGCGAAGTTTCTCCCAAGAGTCTGGCCAAGGAGTCTCCCGAGCGCTGGGCCATGTTCTCCGCCCCCCTGCTGAAGGGTCTGATGGTCCTGCTGACTCCCCTGAGCCTGCTGTTCGGCGGCTGGAAAAAGCTGATGAGCATGGTCATTAAGAGCAGCGAGGATGACGGCATCACCGAAGAAGAGCTGGTGGGCATGGTGGAGCAGGCCGAGAACGAAGGCGGTCTGGACGAGCATGAGAGTGATCTGATCCGCAACGCCATCGAGTTTAACGACCTGGATGTTTCCGACATCCTCACCCCCCGCGTGGATCTGGTGGCTGCCGACGAGGACAGCACCATGGAGGAGATTGCCTCCCTCTTTGCCGAGAGCGGCTACTCCCGCATCCCTCTGTTCCACGACACCGTGGACAACATCGTGGGTGTCATCCACGAGAAGGACTTCTATGCCGCCCGCTATCGTGGTGAGACCATGCTGAAAAATCTGAAGTCCCCTGTGTTCTACACCACCGGCAACACCAAGATCTCCGATCTGCTGCGCATCCTCCAGAAGAACAAGGCCCATATGGCCGTTGTGGTGGATGAGTACGGCGGCACCGAGGGCATCGCCACCCTGGAGGACATCCTCGAGGAGCTGGTGGGCGAGATCTGGGACGAGCACGACGAGGTCATCGAGAATTTCCAGAAGCAGGCCGACGGCAGCTACATCATCGCCTGCAGCGCCGCTCTGGACGATCTGTACGACCTGTTCCAGATCCGGGGCGAGTGTGATGCCGCCACCGTCTCCGGCTGGGTTCTGGAGCAGGTGGGACGCGTTCCCGAGTCTGGCGATCACTTCCAGGCCGAGGGTCTGGATGTCACCGTCACCCGTGTGGAGCACCGCCGTGTGCTGGAAGTTCAGATCCGGGTTCTGGACGAAGCTGAATAACATAAAAAAACCTCACGCCTATCGGCGTGAGGTTTTTTGTTGCTCTATTACTTCTTTGCCTTGGAGTCAACAACATCCTTCAGCAGAGCGTTGAACTCCTCGAAGGACATGGCGCCCAGATCCTCGCCGGAACGGTGGCGGGGAGAAACAGTGCCGTTCTCCATGTCGCGGTCGCCAACGACCAGCATGTAGGGAACCTTCTCGATGGTGGCCTCACGGATCTTCTTGCCGATCTTCTCGTTGCGGTAGTCCACATCCACGCGATAGCCCTGCAGCTCCAGCTTGCGGGCCAGCTCGGCGCAGTAGTCGAAGGCGCGGTCGGTGACGGGCAGGAAGCGGACCTGCTC
>JAZQVX010000109.1:0-5547 GCA_045632045.1 Lawsonibacter sp. | reverse complement strand
ACAAAACCGGCGCCGTCCCCCTCCCGGAAGAAGCGGAGGATGGCGGTGCGCAGGGGGTAATTCATCAGTCCGTCGCAGTGGCCCCCCAGAAGGTGCTTGCGGCGGGTGTTGTAGGCGATTTTGTTGGAGCCGTCCTCCCAGACCTCACCGATGATGAGTGCCTCGGGATTTTCCGCCCGGGCGGCGGCGTGGATGCCCGCCACAAAGTCGTCGGGCAGCTCGTCGGCCACATCCAGCCGCCATGCGTCGGCGCCGGAGCGCAGCCAGCGGCGCACCACGGAATTCTCGTCGGCGAAGATGAACTTGCGGTAGTCCTCGTTGTGCTCGTCCACCGCGGGCAGGGAGTAGATGCCCCACCAGCTCTCGTACTCATGGGGCCAGTTTTTGAAGGCGAACCAGTGGCGATAGGGGGAGTCCTCGCTCTGACAGGCCCCCAGATCGGGATAGAAGCCGTCGCCGTTGAAATAGCGGCTGACGAAACCGGCGTGGTTGAACACGCCGTCCAGCATGACCTTCATGCCCCGCTTGTGGGCCTCGTCGCACAGGAGGGTGAAGTCCTCGTTGGTGCCCAGCATGGGGTCGATGCGGTCATAGTCGGCGGTGCCGTAGCGGTGGTTTTCCGCCGCCGCAAAGATGGGGTTGAAGTAGAGGGTGTCCACCCCCAACTCCTTCAGATAGTCCAGCTTTTCGATGACACCCTGAAAGTCGCCGCCGAAGAAGTCCCGGTTGCGCACCTCACCTGCGTGGTTGGGCTTCCAGACGGGCTCCTCCTCCCAGTCCTCATGGACGGAGCGTCCTCCCACCATGCCGGTGGGGTCGGGAACGCGGGAGCGGCAGAAGCGGTCGGGGAAGATCTGATAGCCCACCCCCTGACCGTACCAGTCGGGGACGGTCACGGTGCCGTCATAGACGGTGAGCTGGTGGGTGGGGATCTCAAGGCGCTTGCCGTCGGGGCCGGTGAGGAGGAAGGAGTACCACACCAGACCGGTATAGCCGTCGGTGGGCAGCTCACAGCGGAACAGGTCCCGCCCCAGCTCCATCCCATCCCATGGCATGGACAGGGTGACGGTGTGGTGCCCCAGACTTTCGTATACGGCGGTGCATTTTGCCCCGGTGAAGCCCAGATGTCTGGGGGGGCGCAGGCATAATTTCACCGTGGTGCCCCCGGGGACAGCGCCATAGGGCTGTTTACACTGGGGGTTCCGGGAATCGAAGATGGACAGATGGTTCAAAGAGGATCACTCCGGTGTCGTTAGTGGGATTGATAGCTGCCGCCGCCGATGAACTCGCGCAGCAGGGAGCTTCTGGGAACGAGAGCGGGGTCAATGGGCTCGAAATGCTCAAAGGCGGCGGAGAGAGCCACCAGTTCGTCCCTCCGGTCGTTGTCCTCGGGGACGGAGGAGAACAGGGGCAGGGCGTAATTGCGCATCACCGACACCTCGTACGGCAGAGAGGAGTCGAAGATGATGTCCGCCCGGTTTTTATAGGGGGAGATGTAGAGCTTCTCGCCCCGGCGGACATTGGGCCACATCTCCAGTGTTTCGGCGATGTCGGTGCCACGGAAGTTGAAGTCCCGGACACAGCGGCGGGTCAGGCGCATCCATGTGCCCTTGAAGCGAAGCACCGCCCCCTCGTTCACATTGGAACGGGCGGAGATATACAGCTTGGTGGCCTCGGGGTGGCGGCCGGCGATGTCGTCGTTGAGGGCGTGGATGCCTTCGAAGATGGCCACCTCGTTTTTGCCCAGGGCCAGCGGAGTGCCGGCGGCGTCGTTGCGCATCTGGCGGGAGAACTCATACCGGGGGATGAGGATCTCGCGCCCCTCCCGCAGGTCGGTGAAGTGCCGGTCCAGCAGCTCCATGTCCAGACACAGGGGGGATTCATAGTCGATGTCACCCTCGGGGGTGCGGGGGGCGGTCTTGGGGTTGACGGTGAGGAAGTAATTGTCCATGGCCACGGCGTGGGAGTTGACACCACGGCGGCGCAGCTCCTCGGCGATTTTCAGAGCGGTGGTGGTCTTGCCGGAGCCGGAGGGGCCGGACAGGAGCACCACGGGGCTCTTGTCCAGATTGGACAGGATCTTGTCGGCGGCCAGAGAGACGCGCTGGGCGTAGTTCTCGTCGCATTCGGCGATGAATTCCTCCACATCGTTTTTGATGCGGCGGTTGATCTCAGACAGTTGATAGGCCATGTGGGGCTCCTTTCTTCTTGGGGTTACCCCCTCCGTCTCGCCTTCGGCGATCCACCTCCCCCGCAAGGGGGGAGGCTTTTGGGGGTGCGTTACTTGGCTCCCCCCTTGCGGGGGCCGATTCCCCCTGTCAGGGGGAAATGGCCGCAGGCCAAAAGGGGTAGGGAGC
This sequence comes from Lawsonibacter sp., assembly GCA_045632045.1. Classification (GTDB taxonomy): domain Bacteria; phylum Bacillota; class Clostridia; order Oscillospirales; family Oscillospiraceae; genus Lawsonibacter. The sequence continues at coordinate 3,190 of JAZQVX010000109.1, read as the reverse complement.
TGGCAGCCCGAAGGGCTGACTGAGGGGGTCACTGCGCGGTCAATCGTTTCACAGACAGACGAAAATTCCTTATCAACTTGCGTATTTGTAAAACGCAGTACACGGATTCCGTTTCCGGATAGGTAAGCATCCCGCCAGCGGTCATATTCGATGCCATCCGGTTGAAAATGTCCGCTGCCGTCCAATTCGATTATGACACGGGCTTTGGGGCAGAAGAAATCGGCGATGTAGGGGCCAATCTGTTGCTGGCGGCGGAATTTGACGGGATGTGTACGCAAAAAGTCATACCACAACCTCTCTTCCTGACGGGTCGCATTCTGCCGCAGTTCACGGGCACGGTCTTTTAAATTATGACTCTGCATATCCCGGTTACCCCCTCCGCCTCACTTCGTTCGGCACCTCCCCCGCAAGGGGGGAGGCTTTTGTGCGTTACTTGTAAAACTCCACGATGTCCTTTTTCTGCTCCATGATTTTGTCGGTCATGGTGAGATAGTCGTGGGGATATTTGGGGTTGGGCAGTCGGATGATGCGGGCGTTTTCGGCGTCCACCAGCTTGGTCACGCCGCCGCCGCCGATGGAAACCACGGTGTGCAGCTCCTCCATCATGACGATATTGTAAAGGCTCTCGGTGCCGGGTTTGGACCAGCCCACATTCTCCAGCGAGCCGGACATGTACTTCTGACGATACAGATAGTAGGGCAGATAGCCTTTATTACGCAAAGTATTGAGTGTGAACTCCAGCATCCGGGCCACATCCTCGCCGGAGGGGACGACTCCCCCTGTCAGGGGGAGATGTCCCGCAGGGACAGAGGGGGTAGGGGAGGCCCCCTTTTCCATGAGGGTGGAGCCCTTTTTCAACGCCAGGGTATGGACGGTGACATTCTCGGGGTCCATCTCGAGGACGCCCTCCAGAGAGGCACAGAAGCCCTCATAGGTGTCCCGGGGCAGACCGGCGATGAGATCCATGTTGATGCACGCGAAGCCCACCTCACGGGCCAGCTCATAGGCGCGGCGGATGTCGTCGGCGTTATGGCGCCGTCCGATGGCCCGGAGGACATCGTCCTGCAGAGTCTGGGGGTTGATGGAGATGCGGCCGATGTTGTGGCGCTTGAGCACCTCCAGCTTTTCCCGGGTGATGGTGTCGGGACGGCCGGCCTCCACGGTGAACTCGGTGCAGCCCTCCAGAGGGAGGGACTGCTCACAGCGGGTCAGCAGGGCGTCCATCTGCTGGGCAGTCAGGGTGGTGGGGGTGCCGCCGCCCATGTAGAAGGAGCGCACCTTCAGCCCCGCTTCTTTCAAAGCGGCGGCGGTGGCGTCGATCTCCTCAAAGACCTGCTCCAGATAGGGGGAGATGAGTTTCAGCGCCTTGTGCACATCGGAGGACACGAAGGAGCAGTAGGAGCATCGGGTGGGACAGAAGGGGATGCCCACATAGACGGAAACCTCGTCGGGCTGCAGGCTCTCGTCCACGGCGATGCTGGCCTTGGCGCAGTCCAGCGCCAGCTGGGCACGGACAGGGGTCACATCATAGTGGCGCTCCAGCTCCTCACGAGCCTGCTCGGGGGTGGCGCCCCCCTTCAGACTGCGGGTGGGCAGCTTTACAGGGCGCACCCCGGTGAGAGCACCCCAGGGGGGCTGAATGCCCAGAATGTCCTTGCCCGCGGCGTAAAAGGCCATCTTGATGGCGTGCTGGAGGACATGATAGACCTGCTCGGGGGCGGCGCTGAGCCCCCCGGCGGGAAAGGAGAAGGAGCCCTCCGCCCCCTTGCCGCCGCGGGACACCTGTGCGGTGACGGTGCCCTCCTCCCCTACGGACAGGGAAAAGGCGGCGGCATTGTCCTCCTCCACCATATTCGGGGCCTGCTCGGGGTATTCCGGCTTCTCCCCGGGGAAGAGGGTGAGCATCATCTGCTCGGCGGCATAGTGATAGCGGGAGGGATCCCAGTTTTGGTTTTCGTGGAAGTAGAGTTTCATGGATGTACCAACTTTCGATAGAACGAAACTTGGCTCCCCCCCTTGCGGGGGCCGATTCCCCCTGTCAGGGGGAAATGGCCGCAGGCCAAAAGGGGTAGGGAGCTGGCATTTGCGAAGCAAATGACTGAGGGGGTAATTGTGTCATCATAACCCCCTCCGCCTCACTTCGTTCGGCACCTCCCCCGCAAGGGGGGAGGTTATTTTCATATTACATCTGATCCCCCGCCACGGCCTGCATCATGTAGATGTTGCCCTCGCGCTCTCTGTCCAGAGTGGACAGGGTGTCGTGACCGGGCAGGACATGATAGTTGCCGGGCAGCTCATACAGCCGCTTCAGGGACTGCAGAATGGTGGGGAAAGAGCCGCCGGGCAGATCGCAGCGGCCGCAGGAGCCGGCAAACAGGGTGTCGCCGCAGAAGAGGACATCCTCCACCCGCAGCACCACGCTGCCGGGGGAGTGGCCGGGGGTGTGCATGACATGGATGGTCAGCTCGCCCAGCGGGAGCTTGTCACCCTCGCCGTAGTAGTGCAGATCCTGGATCTGACCGGCCAGAGGGAACAGGCGGCTGCCGGCGCCGTTGGCGTCGCTCTTGTGGATATAGACCTTGGCCTTGGGCAGCGCCTCGTGCAGCTCGGGGGCGCCGGTGGTGTGGTCATAGTGACCGTGGGTCAGCAGGATATACTCCACCTCCACACCCTGGAGGGGGAAGGTGTTGAGAATGCGCTGGGCCTCGTCACCGGGGTCGACGATGGCGGCCTTGTTGGTTTTTTCGTCCAGCAGGAAGTAACAGTTGGTGCCGATGGGGCCAACCTGAAGGGCTTTGAGTTTCATGGGAGATCCCCTTTCTTGGGAGATTTTGTAGGGGCCGGTCTCTGTGCCGGCCCATTGGAGGATGATCCGAAAGCGGGGTGGCGCAGAGGCCACCCCCTACGGATTTACATATCATAGAGGATGGTCACAGGTCCGTCGTTGACGGAGGCCACCTTCATATCCGCGCCGAACTGGCCATGCTCCACCCGGAAGCCCTTTTCCCGGCACTTATCGAGAAAGCGCTCGTACAGAGGGATGGCCAGATCGGGCTTGGCGGCCCCGGAGAAGCCGGGACGGCGGGAGGAGGTGTCGGCGTAGAGGGTGAACTGGGAGATGACCAGCAGAGCGCCGCCCACCTGCTCCAGATTTAAGTTCATTTTGCCGTTTTCGTCCTCGAAGATGCGC
>JAZQVX010000108.1:0-8393 GCA_045632045.1 Lawsonibacter sp. | reverse complement strand
GGTCCTGAAGGGTCTGAAGTCCGCCTCCGGCTATCTGCGCCGCGAGCTGGGCCGCACCCTGAACCTGCGCAACACCCCCGAGCTGACCTTCGTGCGTGACGACTCCATCGACCACGGCGCCCACATTCTGGACATGCTCCGTGACCCCAATGTGGTCAAGCCCGCCAACCCCGCCAACGCCCATATCATTCTGGACGAGGAGTAATCGAATTCAAACAGCTTTGCCGCCTGCGGGCGGCGAACTCCTGCGGAGTGCTTTTCGCAGATAATACCAGGAGGTACCCTATGACTGTTAAGGAGACTGCCGAATATCTCCGCGCCCATGATAATTTTCTGATCCTCACCCACACCCGCCCCGACGGCGACACCGTGGGTTCCGCCGCCGGTCTGTGCCGCGCCCTGCGTAACATCGGCAAGCAGGCCTTCGTCCTCCCCAATCCCGAGATGACTCCCCTCTTTGCCAACTATCTGGAGGGGCTGACCTGCGGTGAGGACTATGCCCCCGACACTGTGGTCTGTGTGGACATCGCCGCCCGCACCATGTTCCCCCTCAACGCCCAGCAGTATCTGGACAAGGTGGATCTCACCATCGACCACCACCCCTCTCAGGAGTTCTATGCCAAGCACACCCTGCTGGACGCCTCCTGTTCCGCCTGCGGCGAGATCATCTATCTGGTGGCCCGGGAACTGGGCACCGTGGACACCCCCACCGCCGAGGCTCTGTATGTAGCCGTTTCCACCGACTGCGGCTGCTTCGCCTACGGCAACACCCACGCCCACACTCACCGCGTGGCCGCCGATCTCATCGACTGCGGCATCGACCTGCCCTATCTGAACAAGCGCCACTTCCGCACCAAGAGCTGGCAGCGCATGCAGCTGGAAGGTGCCATCCTCAACGGCATGGAGCTGCACGATGACGGCGCTGTGGCCATCGCCTGCATCACCATCGAGATGATGGAGTCCATCGGTGCCACCCAGAACGACACCGAGGACATCGCCAATCTGGTGGGGGCGTTGGAGGGCGTGAAGGCCTCCGTCACCATCCGTGAGCTCGCTCCCGGCAAGAACAAGATCTCTCTGCGCACCGATCCCTACTGGCTCAACGCCACCGCCACCTGCGCTCTGCTGGGAGGCGGCGGCCACATTGCCGCCTCCGGCGCCACCGTGGAAGCCGATGTAGAGGAAACCAAGCGCGTCATTCTGGACGCCATCCATCAGGTGAGAAATGGGAACTAACGGAATCATCGTCATCGACAAGCCTCAGGGCTGGACCAGCATGGACATCTGCGCCAAGCTGCGCGGCATGTACCGGGAAAAGCGCATCGGCCACGCCGGCACGCTGGACCCCATGGCCACCGGCGTCCTCCCTGTCTTTATCGGCCGGGCCACCCGAGCCGTGGAATTCGCCAGCGAGGGCGAAAAGGAGTATGTGGCCGGTCTGAAGCTGGGTGTCGTCACCAACACCCAGGACACCTCCGGCGAGGTGCTGGAGTCCCGCCCCGTCAGTGTCACCCCTGAGCAGCTGGAGGAAGCTCTGGCCAAGTTCCGCGGGGACATTGAGCAGATCCCCCCCATGTACTCCGCCATCAAGGTCAACGGCAAAAAGCTCTACGAGCTGGCCCGCAAGGGCAAAGAGGTGGAGCGCAAGCCCCGCCCCGTCACCATCCATGCCCTGACTTTGGAGGAGCAGACCGCTCCCGATGAGTATGTCATCCGGGTTCGCTGCTCCAAGGGCACCTATATCCGCACCCTCTGCCACGACATCGGTCAGATTCTGGGCTGCGGTGCCTGTATGTCCTCCCTGCGCCGCACCATGGCCGCCGGCTTCACTTTGGAGCAGGCCGTCACACTGGATGCCGTGCAGGACAGCGAGGACCGCGCCGCCCTTCTGCTGAAGGTGGACGCCTATTTCTCCAAGTATCCCGCCCTCACCGTGGCGGGCGGCGCAGAAAAGAAGCTGCGCAACGGTATGACTCTGGTCATGCCCCAGCTGGCTCCCGGTCAGTACCGCGTCTACGGCGAAAGCGGTGAGTTCCTTGCCCTGTGCGAGGCCGCCGACGGCAAGCTGACCACCGTAAAGAGCTTTTTTGAAGTTTAAACTTTCCCAAGAAAGGCCGATCGTTTATGTCTAATACCCCCAAGCGCGTCATCGCTCTGGGCTTTTTCGACGGCGTCCATCGCGGCCACGGTGCCCTCCTGCGCACCGTGGCAAACACCGCCAGAAAGCTGGACGCCACTGCCGCCGCCTTCACCTTCGACCGCCATCCCGCCTCTGTCATCACCGGACACGATGTCCCCATGCTCTCCAGCATGGACGACCGTGTCTGGCTCATGCGCCGCTATTACGGCATTGATGAGGTCATCGTGGCCTCCTTCGACGCCATGCAAAAGATGGACTGGCAGGACTTCATCGTGGAATATCTGGTGGGTGAGCTGGGCTGTGTCCATGTGGTCGCCGGACATGATTTCCACTTCGGCTACATGGGCAAGGGCAACCCCGACCGACTGAAGGCCAAATGCGCCGAACTGGGCGTGGGCTGCGACATCATCGGCAAAGTAGAGCAGGACGGCATCACCATCTCCTCCACCTACATCCGCAATCTCATCGCGCAGGGCGAGATGGACCGCGCCACCGAGTTTCTGGGCCACCCCCATGTACTCACCGACACGGTCAGCCACGGTCGGAAGATCGGCAGTTCCACTCTGGGGTTCCCCACCGTGAACCTGCACATCCCCTACCCCCTCATCATCCCCGCCTACGGCGTGTACGCCACCCGTGTCTGGTTCGACGGCAGCTATCACTATGCCGTCACCAATGTGGGCGTACGCCCCACAGTCCGGGATAGCGACGAAAAAGTCACTGTTGAGGGCTTCATCCTCGATTTCAACGGCGATCTCTACGGCAAAAAGCTCCGCATGGAGTTCTTCCACCGCCTCCGGGGCGAGGAAAAGTTCCCCTCCATGCAGGCTCTGGCTGACGAGATCCGCCGCAATGCAGAACAGACCCGCGAGTATTTCTCCACGCTGAAAACGCCCTAACCGCTTAACCAAACCTGTCAGGAAAGGACGCCTCCGATGGATCGAGAACACACAAAGAATCACTTCCCATATCTGTATGTGATACTGACCGCCTTTGTCATTCTGCAGTTTATTTACGCAATCAATCTGTGCACATTTTCAGAGATGATCGACGGTCTGATCACCATCGTCATGACCGAAGACTCTCTGATCACTGACTATGTCCGAATCGCGGGTCCCGGTCCCGCGTTGGTCAACTCCGCTCTGGTCACCGCCATTGCCCTGACCATCCTCTATGAATCCCACGAGTCCCACAACGGTCTTACCCTTGTGGTCGTGGGTCTGATGGCCGGTTTTTCCCTGTTCGGCAAAAACGCCATCAACATCTGGCCTATCCTACTGGGCACCTGGCTGTACGCCAAGAGCCGCGGCGAGCATTTCGGCAAGTACGCCACCACCGGTCTGATGTCCACCGCTCTGTCCCCCATCGTCAGTTACATTTTCCTCGACAACGGCTGGGGCAACCCTGCTCTGGCTTTGCTGTTCGGTGTGGTCATCGGCTTCATCATGCCCCCTCTGGCCGCCTATACTTACCGCATTCAGAACGGTATGAACCTCTACAATGTGGGCTTTGCCTGCGGTCTGGTGGCCTTTATCTTCGTTCCCATCATGGTTTCCATGGGCGCAGACCCCACTACCCGCTATGACTGGGCTTCCGGCTGCGATCACATTTTCCTTCCGATGCTGATCATTCTATGCCTTTTTCTGATCATCGGTGGTCTGATGCTGACCCCTCTGCCCATTTGGGCTTCCTGGGCCGGCTATCGTCTGCTCCTGCTGTCCAGCGGTCGTGCCCCCACCGACTTCCTGCGTATGTTCGGCGCCGCCCCCGTCATGATCAACACCGGCATCAACGGTCTGATCGGTATCGCCTTCATCTATCTGGGCGGCGGTACTCTGAACGGCCCTACGGTGGGCGGTATTCTGACCATCATGGGCTTCTCCGCCTACGGCAAGCACGCATTTAATATCATCCCCGTCATGGGCGGTGTGTTCCTGGGCAGTATGGTCATGGACTGGTCCCTGAGCGACCCCGCTGTGCAGCTGGCCTGTCTGTTCTGCACCACCCTGGCTCCCGTTTCCGGTTACTTTGGCTGGCCCTACGGCGTACTGGCCGGTTTCCTCCACTCCTCCGTGGTTCTCTACACCGGCGGCCCTGTGGCAGGTATGAACCTGTATAACAACGGCTTCTCCGGCGGATTGATCGCCACAGTCCTCTACCCCCTGATCGTGGCCGTTGCCCGCCATCGCAAACCTGTGCTGGAAGATCTGGACTACTTCGGGGAAATGGAAGAGGACACCCCCATTGTCCCCCCCACTCCCCACGAAGTGCTGGAAACCGAAACGGATATCGAACCCGCCGATCCCATCGGCCCCCCCGTCACTCCGCCCAAGCCTTCCAAAATCAAATACTATCACCACCACGAAAAGAAGGATCACCATCGCCACTTCTTCGAATAAGCAACGCAAAAGGGACGCCCACGGGCGTCCCTTTTCCATTTCAAAATAACAGGCGTACCATCCACGCCGCCGTCAGAAACCCGGCCACATCGGCGCACAGCGCGGCTGGCACGGCATATCGCGTGCGGCTCACCCCCACGCTCCCGAAGTAGACCGCCGCGGTATACAGCGTCGTTTCGGTGGATCCCAGCATCACCGCCGCCATCCGCCCCAACTCCGAATCAGGGCCGTATGTATGGATGAGTTCCGCCCCCACTCCCAACGCAGCAGACCCACTGATGGGCCGCACCAGCATCAGCGGAAGAAGTTCTCCGGGCAGACCGACCTTCTCCAGAAGGGGTGCCAATACCACCCCCAACAACTCCAGCGCCCCCGATGCCCGCAGCATATACACCGCCGTCAGCAGGCAGATCAGCGTGGGTGCGATCCGCACCAGTACCCGCAATCCATCCCCCGCTCCGTCTACCAGCGCGCCATAGACATCCACTCGTTTCCATTGCCCATACACCGCCGCGCCGCACAGAATCAGCGGCACCAAAAGTTCCGTCATCCGCCTCACTCCCTCCAAAGTCGCCGCAGCACCCGGCACATCCCAAGGCCCACACACAGCGCCACCGTCGAAGTCACCCACACCGCCGGCAGAATATCAAAGGGTGCCGCGCACCCTTCCGCCAGCCGTACCGCCGCCACCGTAGTTGGGATCAGCTGCAGGGATGCCGCGTTACAGACCACAAGGGTACACATATCGTCCCCCGCCCTCGGCTCCCCTTCCCTGTGCATCCGGGCGATCGCCTTCAGTCCAAGGGGCGTGGCCGCGTTTCCAAGCCCCAGTAAGTTTGCCGCGAAATTGGCCGCGACAGCCTCTCTGGTCTGCTGATCCTTTCCGCTCTCCCGAAACAGTCCCCTGAGTATGGGTTCCAGAATTTTTGCCAGTTTCTCCGTCAATCCGCACCGCCCCATCAATTCCACGACTCCGCTCCACAGACAGAGCATCCCGCCGATCCCCAGGCACAATTCCAGTCCCTGCCCCGCGCCCTCCATGGCCGCCCGGGCCACCGCTTCCCCCCGCCCGGTACATACGCCACACACCAGGGATATAACTACCATCCCTGTCCATATCCAAGACATTGTCATACAAGCACCCCTCCTGATTGGAGTATATGCTCAGTTTTCAACTTTATTTCAGTTTTTTCCGCCTTTCCCATTTGTCAAAAATGTAAATTTTTGATGTTTTGTGATGTTTTTTGTAGCAAACGCACCTCTTCTCAACAAAAGATCAACATAAAGCGAATATTTGCATATTGACAGATTTTCTCTTTGTAGTAAAATATATTTTATTGCAGGAATCGGTGTCTTCTGCCCGATTCAGGAACACCTGGTCTTACAGGAAAGGGATGAAACTTATGAAATCGACCGGTATCGTGCGTAAAGTCGACGAGCTGGGGCGCATTGTCCTCCCCATCGAGCTTCGCCGCACTCTTGACATCGCAGAGCGTGACAGTCTCGAGATTTACATCGACGGCTCCAATGTCGTCATGAAGAAATATCAGCCTGCCTGTATCTTCTGTGACAGCGCAAAGGACATTGTGACCTTCCATGGCAAGAACATTTGCCCCAAGTGCATCAAGGCACTCCAGTCCAGCGTAGATTGATTTATGCAACAAAAAGCCCATTGCAGTTTTGTGCGTACTGCAATGGGCTTTTTCCTTTTATTTCTGATTCACAGCCATGTCGTAGAGCTGGTTTCTGGGCAGTCCCAGATCCTTGGCCACCTGCTTGACGGCATCCTTCAGGGACATACCCCCCTCACGCAGGCGCATTACCATAGCCAGACCATCCTCCACCGTCAGTTCCTTCTCCTCCTCAGGCTCAGCGCCCCGGACGACCAGAACGAACTCACCCTTGGGCTGACGCTCCTCATAATAGGCAATCGCCTCGCCGAGGGTGGTGCGGATGATCTCCTCATGGAGCTTGGACAGCTCACGGCACAGAGAGATGGGGCGCTCCTCGCCAAAGGTCTTGGCCATATCCTCCAGCGTGGCACACAGCTTGTGGGGTGCCTCGTAGAAAATCATGGTGCGCTCTTCCTTCCGCAGGCTGTCCAGATGGGCCTTGCGGTTTTTCTTATTCATGGGGAGGAATCCCTCAAAGGTGAAACGGCCGGTAGGCTGACCGGAGGCCGCCAAAGCCGCCACCAGTGCGCAGGGGCCGGGAATGACCACCACATCAATTCCGAGAGCGGCACACTCCACCACCAGTTCCTCGCCGGGGTCGGAAATTCCGGGCATACCTGCGTCGGTAACCAGGGCACAGTTCTCCCCCGCCATCAGTCGGGAGATCACTGCCTGACCGCCGGTTTCCACATTGTGCCGGTGGTAGGACACCATGGGCTTCTTGATGCCCAGATGGTTGAGCAGTTTCAGGGAAACCCGGGTATCCTCAGCGGCAATAAAGTCGGCCTGCGCCATGGTATCCGCCATGCGGGGGGAAATGTCCCCCAGATTGCCGATGGGGGTGGGGACGAGATAGAGCGTTCCTGCCATGTCGATTCTCCTTTTTCAACTCATGTTTGGAATCATTATAGCACACCCATCCCTTTTGTGGTATACTTTTCTCGACTTTTGCGAAAGGCGGTGTCCCATGCACGAAGAACATCTCACTCCGTATACCCTTCGCTGGCCGGACGGTGTCTTCCCTCTTGGTGGAGATTCTCTGGCACTGGGCGAGTTTGCCACAGTGCGTAAAAACTGGCGGGTGTGCGATCTGGGCACCGGCAGCGGTGCGCTGCTGCTGCTTTTACACCGCCGCGAGAACAGCCTTTCCCTTACCGGTGTGGAACTGGACGCGCGCGCTGTTTCCACAGCCCGAAGCAATTTTATGGAAAATGGACTGAATGGTGAGATCCTGCACGCCGACCTGCGCACCGCTCCACTCCCCGCGGGGCAGTACGATCTGGTCATCTCCAATCCTCCCTATTTCCCCCTCCACAGCGGCCCCAGCGGTGGCTCCGCCCGCAGTGAGGAGCAATGTACCCTCGACGAACTGTGCGCCTGTGCCGCCCGTCTGGTCCGCAACGGCGGCCGTTTCACCCTCTGCCACCGTCCCGAGCGACTGGCTGACCTCATTTGCACCCTGCGCGCCCATGATCTGGAGCCCAAACGCATGAAACTGCTCTCCCACTCCCCCACCCACGCTCCCTCCACCGTTCTGTTGGAATGCGTAAAGCAGGGTCGCCCGGGGCTTGAAATCATCCCATAACGCAAAAAAGAGACGCACCATACGGTGCGTCTCTTTTGATTTGATTTCAGTTCAAAGCAACCTATCAGGCGCCGAAAACCTTGATCATGAAGCCAGCGGCAACGGCGGAGCCGATAACACCGGCAACATTGGGACCCATAGCGTGCATCAGCAGGAAGTTGGTGGGGTTCTCCTTCTTACCAACATTCTGAGCAACACGGGCGGCCATGGGAACGGCGGAAACACCGGCAGAGCCGATCAGGGGGTTGATCTTGCCCTTGGTGACGATGTACATAACATCGCCGGCCAGCAGACCACCGGCGGTGGACAGCAGGAAGGCAGTCAGACCCAGAACCACGATGAACAGGGTCTCCTTGGTCAGGAAGGTGTCATAGGTAGCCTTGAAGCCAACGGACAGACCCAGGGGGATGGTCACGATGTTGATCAGAGCGTTCTGAGCAGTGTCGGACAGACGGTCGGTCACGCCGGACTCACGGAACAGGTTACCCAGCATCAGCATACCGATCAGAGGAGCGGTATCGGGAATCAGCAGAACGACGAAGATGGTAACAGCGATGGGGAAGATGATCTTCTCGGTCTTGGAGACCACGCGCAGC
>JAZQVX010000107.1:0-10669 GCA_045632045.1 Lawsonibacter sp. | reverse complement strand
CGTCCATCTGAAAAAGGAATATTGCCAGCGCTGGCTGACCTATCTGCAGACCCACACCGTGGAGCCGGAAGAGCTGGGAATGACTCCGACAGAGATCGAAGAGGAGAGTGCGCTCGTATGAAAAGACTGTTCGCCCTGATGTTGGGCGTTGTGTGTGCCTTTGGGCTGACTGCCTGCAGCGAGAAGGCACAGGAAGCCCCTCAGGCAAAGGATTTTGAACTGACAATGGTAGAGGGTATGGTAGGCGCAGGAGCCTTCTCCGAGGAGCTGGAGGAGCTGGACGCCGACACCGCATTCATGCTCTACAAGCTGGCCGATTACGGACTGGTTCGGGAGGATCTGACCGACGCCGCTGTGGTGCGCTCCGCCGGTGCCACCTGCGAGGAGGGCGCCGTCCTGCTGTTCGCCGACGAGGAGAAGGCCGGCGCGGCCGCCGAGGCCATGGGGGATTATCTGGAGAGCCAGATCGAGGCGAACGAGAGCTATCGCCCCAACGAGATCCCCAAGCTGGAGGGGGCTGTCCTCAAGACCCAGGGCAAGAGCCTGCTGCTGGCTGTGGCCAACGATGCCGCCGCTGTACGCAGCCTGTTTGAATGATGAAAAGCCGTTCCCGGGAGGGGACGGCTTTTTTGCTGGAAAGATTTGCTTCTTGCTTCCGGGGGGACATTCCCCTAAAATGGGAAAAGAACCAGAAAGGAGCAAATGATGTTGAATCCGAGATGGAAAAAGGCCGCCGCCGGTATGGTCGCTGCCTTGATGTTGTGTCCTGTTACGGCCCATGCCGCCGCTGTGGAGGTGGACGGAGTGCCCCTGAGCGGGGAGGAGGGCTGGGGGCATGGAGGAACCAGTTATATGACCCTCAGAGCCCTGAGCAGCTATGGGGACTATGAACTGTCATGGGATGGAGAGAAAGCCACGATGACGGGGGATGGGGTGGAACTGACCGCCGTTCCGGGCCAGCCCTACATAGAGGTGAACGGCCGGGTGCTGTATGTGGCGGAGGGGGTTGGGGTGCTGGATGGGCGCACCTATCTGCCCCTGCGCATTGTGGCGGATGCCACAGGAGGTGCCCTGTTCTGGGACGCAGAGAGGGCTGTTGCCGGACTGGAACTGGAGGGGGCCCGGGCACCCAAGGCCGATTATGACGAGGAGGGGCTGTACTGGCTCTCCCGCATTATTTCAGCCGAGAGTCGGGGGGAACCTCTGGCGGGACAGATCGCCGTGGGTAATGTGGTCCTCAATCGGGTGGCCCATCGGAACTACCCCGATACCATCCGCGAGGTGGTGTTTGACGACGAGTATGGGGTGCAGTTTGAGCCTGTGAGCAACGGTACCGTCTATGACCGGCCCACGCCCTTTTCTGTTCTGGCGGCCAAAATGGCGCTGGAGGGGGCAGACATCGTGGGGGACTGCATCTATTTCTACGCCCCGGCCCTGTCCCCCGGGACATGGATCAACCGGAATGCGGAGTATCGCACCACCATCGGGTGCCACAGATTTTACCGATAAAAGAAAAGAGATATGAGATCGGCATTGCCATCTCATATCTCTTTTAGTTTTCTTTGGTACAGCAGCCGCAGCCGGGAGCGTAGGCGCAGGGCTCTTCCACGGTGACGGAGAACTTCTCCAGCAGAGCCACGGGATGATAGGACAGCTTGCTGGTGCGCAGGCCGGGGTCACCGGTGTCGTCCTCGCGGTTGATGAACTCCACGCCGTCCACGGCGAAGGTCTGGGCGAACTGGGACACCAGCATCTGATAACAGCCGTCATAGTCACGATCGGCCTTTTCGATGTGGGTAAACAGGGTGTCACCAATGACCTCGCCCAGGGCGAAGCCGGCGATCACGCCCTCCACCAGCAGCATACCGCCAAACAGTCCGTAGGTCTGGAGGTTTTCCAGCACCTCCCGGGTCTTGGCGATGTCCTCCAGAAAGGAGGGGGAGGGCTTGTTCCAGCGCTGGGTATAGCGGTCGAGAAAGTCGGACAGGGCGGGCACATCCTCCGCGGTGATGGGACGGAATTCCCACAGCCCGTCATAGCTCTTATGGAAACGGTTCACATGGTTGCGCTGGCCGCTGAGTTTCTTGCCCTTGAAATACTTCAGATCCTCGGCCCGGTAGAGATAGTCCGCGGAATCCCGGTTGGAAATGGCGGCGGTGTTGGGGAAATATTCCTGCAGCGTGGGCAGTTCTTCCCGGGGAACCGGGTAGAAGGAGATGGGGATGCCGGACTGACAGCAGTAATCGGCCAGCGTTTTAAAATGCTCCTCCCGGTCATGCCCCAGAGGGAGGGGGAAAGTCGCGCCCATGTCGGGGACGGTGACTTTGAAGTAGAGCGAGCCGTTGTCCTCGGCGTACTCCACGGTATACATATCCCGCCAGATAAAGGTGGAGCCGGGGGTGCTGTCGCACAGACGGCCGGGATTGATGGTGAAATATCTCCTCAGTTGAGGAAGGTCCTCCAGACGGAGGGGACGAAAATTCAACATATATGGTCAATTCCTCTGAAAAATCAGTTTCATCCTTCAGTATGTCCCGCCAGTCGGCCGTAATACCACCCGGTCACGCCATCTTTTTTGCACAGATGGCCCTGCTTTGTGGAATGAACCAGTGTCAGGATGTCGCCGGGGGCGACCGGGAGGGCGTAGTCGGTGGAATCCTCGCACCACAGCCCCTTCTCGCCGCGGCGGAGGTAGTGGTTGAGGATGGGCAGGCAGCGGCCTGTTTCCACATGGCGGCACAGGGAGAGTTCTTCCCCCTCCTCCAGCAGTTCCAGAGCGCTGCGGCCCCAGCGGATGTTCACCGAGTCGGCACTTGCCTGCTGAGGGTCCAGCGCCACGGCGGTGGGCAGACCGTCATAGGCCTGCCATGTGAAGTCGGTGCTGTCAGCGCAGGGGAGCATGAGGGCGTTAAGCTGGCCGTCGGCCTTGAGGACACAACCGCCGTCGATGGAGGCAATGCGTGTGTCCCTATCAATGATGGGGGCGGCGCTGGGAATGGCGGCGTTATACAGGGTCACGGGCCAGTGGCCTACGATGACATATTTGGGGAAGCTATGGCCCTGAGAGCGGAAGTCATCGTTTTTCATGCACTTCCAGCGGTTGAGTCCCTCCATGTTTTCCAGCGAGGGGACGCCGCCGTGGACGAAGGTGAGGTGCTCTGTGTCCAGGATGGTGGGCATGGCGGCCAGGAAGGCGTGCTCCTCAGGGAAAGCGCGGCAAAGATCGGCGCGCAGTCTGGGAAGATCATCCAACTGTTCAAAGCCGCCCTCCCGGGCCAGCTGGCGGATGGTGGATTCGGGGTGCTGGGGCAGATAGCTGGCAAAGAAGAAGGAGTCCAGCTCGTCCGTTTCAAAGAAGCGGAGCACCAGTCCGTCGCAGTTGCCGCAGACGGGGTAGACGGTGTGGGTCTTGGACAGCGCCATCAGGTGGCGCAGGAGAGGGAGGGACTGCTGTCCCTTTTCCAGCATATCGCCCACCAGAACCAGAATGTCGTCGGGGGTGAGGGCGATGCGCTCCATCAGCCCCAAAAAGAAAGGGAGATTGCCGTGGATATCGCTGACGGCGATGACCCGCCGTCCCGGGGGGAAGTGCGCGTGATGGACGATGGCGCGGGGATCCATGACAAGCCTCCTTTCTGAAAAATCATAATTTTTGCGCCCCCCTTTCGGGGGAGCTGGCGCACGGCGCCTGAGGGGATCACTTGGTGAGCTTGGCTTCCAGAGCCACCCAGCCGTTGCGCTCGCGCTTGCGGGTGACGGTCAGACCGTTCTTCTTCAGGGCGGCCTCCACCTCGTGGGCGCGGGTGTCGATGATGCCGGAGCACAGGAAGATGCCGTCCTCCTCCAGCATGGCGGGGACACGGACGGACAGGGGGATGATGACATCGGCCACGATGTTGGCCAGCACCAGATGATACTTCTGAGCGGACAGCTCGTTGGCCAGTGCGGTGTCGGAGATGACATCGCCGGCGCGAACCAGATAGCGGTCCTTGAAGATGCCGTTGAGCTCGGCGTTCTCATAGGCCACATCCACGGCCTTGGGGTCGATGTCCACGGCGACGGCATGGCTGGCGCCCAGGGACAGAGCGGCGATGGACAGAATGCCGCTGCCGCAGCCCAGATCGATGACGGACTTGCCGGGGACGGTGTGCTCCTCCACGCCCTCCAGACACAGCTGGGTAGAGGCATGAGAGCCGGTGCCGAAGGTCAGACCGGGGTTGAGGTACAGGGGGCAGCGGCCCTCGGGGATCTCCTTGCCCTTCTCCCACTCGGGGACGACATACAGACGCTGACCGATGGACAGGGGCTTATAGTACTTCTGCCAGCTGTAAGCCCAGTCGTTCTCTGCCAGGGTGCTGGTGACATACTCGCAGTCCAGCTTGGCGGTGTACTGCTTGAGCTGGGCGTGGCCGGTCTCGTCGTCGGTGACATAGAACTTCACCCGGGTGACGCCCTTCATGCGGTCCAGCAGCTCCTGATCCACATAGTCCCAATAGGCCTTGTTGACCTCCAGGAAGCTGAGGAAATCGGCCTCGTCCTCGATGACCAGACCGTCCATACCGGCGGCGATGAGCTTGGCGGTGACGGAATCCAGCTTGTCGGGGGTGGTGTTGATCACGACTTCCAGCCATTTGATATCGTTCATAGTATAACTCCTTTATCCCGTGTGGGGTGGATTATTTCTTGTTCTTCTTCTGGGATTCCCCGTCGGAGGGCTCCAGAATGTCCAGAATGCGGGCGCAGGCCAGCTGATAGGCATAGCTTTGCAGGGCGAGGGTCAGAGCCAGCTTGGCCAGTTCCATCTGCTCGGCATCGGGATCGATGGTATCTGCCGTGTCGGCCAGAGCCTTGTCCAGCTTGCGCAGGAAATAGCCGTACATGGCCTCGGCATCCATGCCCAGCTCCTCGCCGGAGTGGATGAGATTGCTGATATCCCGGACGGAGAGGACCTTCTTCAGCGCGCACACGGCGGTGAGATATGCCAGATGAGCGGGGGCGTAGCGCTTGCCCTCTGCGCGGGGCACCAGACCATCCTTGATGTAGTTATTCACCATTGCGGAGGTCAGTGCGTCCCGGTCGTCAAAGTGGATCAGCTGGCGGGGCATATAGGAGATGATCTGATCCATGTACAGGGAGATATCGGGCAGCTCATTCCAGGCGGCGGGGCGCTCCTGCTCCAGACGGCGTTTGAGATCCAACAGTTCTTCCATGGTGGTGTTCCTCCTTGATGTGGTATTATATATGATAACATGGAGGAAAAAATTTTGCAATCCTTATGATTTCCTGTCGATATCATATTGAATGTGACGAGATAAGAATTTTTGGAGGAAATGAAAAGAGGGAGCGGTGAATTTCACCGCTCCCTCTTTGGGAGATAAAGGAGTCGTGGAAAGACTGAACTTTAATTAGAAGCCCAGAGCCTTACCGTCGCGGCGAGGATCGCCGGCGCCGTCCAGAGTGCCGTCCTCGGCATAGCGAACAGCGTTGACAGAACCGAAGCTGCGGTTGAAGGGATCGCTCTTGGTCATGGTCCAGCCCAGAGCCTCCATCTCGGCGATGGTCTCGTCGGAGAAGCGGGACTCGAAGTTCAGGGTGGTGTTGCGGTAGCCGCTGATACGAGGAGCGTCAACAGCCTCCTGCATGGTCATGCCGTGGTCGATCAGGTTGGAGCAGATCTGAGCAACGGCAGCGATGATGGTGGTGCCGCCGGGGGAGCCGATAGCAGCGTAGGGCTCGCCGTCCTTCATGATGATGGTGGGGGACATGGAGGACAGAGGAGTCTTACCGCCGGCGATGGAGTTGGGGTGATCCCAACCGGTGGTGAAGTCGTCCATCTCGTTGTTCAGGACGAAGCCGTAACCGTCGACAGCGACGCCGGAGCCGAAGTAACCGTTAACGGTACAGGTGATGGCGACGATGTTGCCGTCCTTATCGGCCACGGAGTAGTGGGTGGTATCCTCATGCTCGAACATCCAGGGATCGTCGGGCATGACATTGGTCATAGCGGCCTCCAGGTCGATCTTCTCGGCCAGCTTCTTGGCGTAGTTCTTGGAGGTCAGGCCGTTCATGGGAACATCGACGAACTTGGTGTCGCCCATGTACTGACCGCGGTCAGCGTAAGCCATAGCGAAGGCGGAACCGACCAGGTGCTGCTTCTCAGCGGAGTCGTGAGCCATGGCGGGGATGTCGAAGTTCTCCAGAATGTTCAGGATCTCGACGATGATGGTACCGCCGGAAGAGGGAGAGGGAGAGGAGTAGATGTCATAGCCGCGGTAGGTGCCGTGGACGGGCTCCATGACCTCGACCTGATAGTTGGCCAGGTCTTCCATGGTCATCAGGCCGCCGTACTTCTGGTGAGCGTCGACCATAGCCTGAGCGATCTCGCCCTTGTAGAAGGCGTCATAGCCGCCCTTGGCGATGATCTCCAGAGTCTTGGCATAATCCTCGTTGGTGAAGATCTCGCCGACCTCATAAGGCAGTCTCATGCCGTCGACATCCTTCAGGAAGATCTTGCCGCTCTCGGAGTACTTCATCAGCTTGTCATAGGAGTTGGCCATGTCGTTGGCCAGGGTGGGGGTGACAGTGAAGCCCTTGCGAGCCAGCTCGATGGTGGGAGCAACGATGTCAGCGATGGACATGGTGCCGTAGTTCTCCAGAGCGTACAGCAGACCGGCAACATAACCGGGGACGCCGGCAGACTTGGCACCGGCAGACTTCTGGCCGCCGATGACCTTGCCCTCGCTGTCCAGCTGCCACATGTCGGGGGTGGCGGCGCCGGGAGCGCACTCACGGAAGTTCAGGAAGATGATGTCGCCGGTTTCAGCGGAACGCATGGTCATGAAGCCGCCGCCGCCCAGACCGGTGGCGTTGGGCTCAACCAGACCCAGAGCGAAGCCGACAGCAACAGCGGCGTCGACGGCGTTACCGCCGGCCTCCATGATCTGCTTGCCGATCTTGGAAGCTTCGTACTTACCGGAGGAAACAACGGCGTTCTCGCCGGTGTCACCACGGCCGGTGGTGGTCAGGGTACGATCCTCATTCCACAGAATGAAGTCGTCCAGAGAGGTGTAGGTTTCTTCGGGAGCGGGCTCAGCGGGCTGAGACTGCTCGGGTGCGGGAGCGGGAGCGGGCTCTTCCTTAGCGCCGCAAGCGACCAGGGACAGAGTCATGGCCATTGCAAGGGTCATTGCTAAGAACTTTTTCATGTTTTACCTCCTGTTTGTTTTGCTTATATTTGCAGCTGACGGCTCCACCGTCAACCACGCGCTGAAGAAAATGGGAATTACTGCAGGAAGGTACCCAGCCAGTCGCCGCCCAGCATGGCGGGATCGGCAGTCAGGAACAGCTCGGTGTAGGTGGGAACGCCGGAGATGATGATCTCCTCGCCGGCCTCAGCCTCAACATTGTTGAAGGCGGCCACATACTCGTAGATGCCCTGCAGGTGACGGCCCACGCGCTCCTCGATGGGGTGGCCGGACTCGTCGAAGGGAACAGCCAGCATGTCCAGCTTTTCCTCGATGACATAGAACTTGTCCAGACCGCCGATGGCCTGAGCCTCGCCGGAGGCGCCGCGCAGACGGCCCTGAGAGGCGTTGGCGGTCTCCATCAGGATGGCCATGGTGTCGGTATAGTCACCCAGCTCGCGGTGGGTCAGACCGTGCATGTTGGTGGGGGACTGCTCCAGAGACATCTCAATGCCGCCCATCAGCAGGTTGATACAACCCTCGGAAGCCAGAGTCATAGCGTCCTGGTGAGCAACGGTGGCGTTGATGACGGGGTACTCGGGAGAGGCCTCGTGCAGGTCGAAAGTGATGTCGATGTCCTTATCGCGGATCAGGGCAGCAACACCGTAAGCCATACGCTCGGTCAGGTTGCCGTCGGCAACACCGGGGTAGGCACGGTTGATGTTACGGGTCTCGGAACCGGACATCTGCTGGCCGGAGGGATTGTGGACATAAACATCGGGATCGGGCCACTGGTCAATGGGGTTGGTGGCACGGGAACCAAAGCGGAAGGTACGCTCGCCGCTCTTGGTGTTGATGGTGAAGTACTGGATGTTGCCCTCACCGGGGTCGTTATGAGTGGCAGCACTGTGGTTGGTGTAGGGGATGACATAAGCAGTACCCTTCTCGATCACAGCGGTCTCAATGAAGGTGAAAGCGCCCATGTAGCCGGAGGGCTCATTGGGGTGGGTGCCGCCCAGGATCAGGACGGTGCCGCCGGGCTCCTTGCCGTTCAGGACATAAACGGGGGTGTCACCGTTGGTGTCCTTCAGGTGGGGATTCCACTCGGACAGCATGTGGATCTCGGGCTTGGTGGGGCCCTCCATGGGCAGGGGCAGCTCACGAGCGGCCAGGAAGTTAAAGCTGGTGCCGATCATGATGGCGATGGACACAGCCAAACAGGCAGCTGCGGAGATGTAATTCTTCTTAGTCATGTTTAGCCCTCCTTACTTGATCATCAGGGCACGCATGACCATGGGAATCAGAACCATGGCGGCGTTCATCTGTGCGGTCAGCTTCTTCTCGGTGAACAGGTTCCAGCCGATCAGAGCAACGACCATGACGATGATAAGACGGTAAATCATAGTAATCATACTTTTAGTTCCTCCCTAACGATCAGAAAATGATGAGGGGCTTCAGGAAGTCGGCGCCAACGATGAACAGCAGGCCCCAAACGATGACGATCAGGCAGGGGATCATACACTTCTTCAGGACGGGAGTATACTTCTCCATACCGACGACCTGAGCGGCGAAGATACCGGCCAGAGCGGTGGGAGGCATCATATCGCCCAGAGATGCGATCAGGGACAGAGCGGAAGCGACGATGATCTGGTCCTTAGCCAGGAAGGCCAGCAGGAAGGGAACGCCCAGAACGGAAGCGGAACCGAAGGAGGAAACAGCGCCGAACAGGGGCATGGAAACGGCGATACCGATGTAACGGCCGAACTCGGGCAGGCTCATGCAGGCGGCGACGATCCAACCGCGAACGCCGGTCAGAGTCATGACCTGGATGAACATACCAACGCCCATCAGGATGCCCATAACGGGCAGGACGCTGTTGACGGAGTCCTTGGCGACCTTGACAATGTTGAACTTATAGCCGCAGAAGCAGCAGATGGCAGCGGAGATCAGGAAGACCAGGGGCATGCCGATGGCGAAAGCGGGGACCAGCTTGGCAGCGGTCATCAGGACGACAGCGGCGATGATGGGGATGTAGATCTTAATGCCGAACTTCTTGCGGGAGTCGGTGTTCAGCTTCTCCTTGACTTCCAGCCAGTTCATCTTCTTGACATACTTATAGCCCAGCATCAGAACGAACAGGAAAGCCAGAGGGAAGGTCAGCAGAGCCAGGGGCAGACCGAAGCCGCTGTAGGGGATATCGATACCGGCGCCGATGACCATGGCGGGAATGTTGGTGGGGGGAGCGATCATGCCCAGAACGCCGCCCATGGCCAGGATACAGGCAGTCTCCAGCATGGGAACGCCCATCATCATCAGAACGGGAGCCATGATGGAACCGGCGGACAGAACGGAAGCGGTGGAAGAACCGGTGATCATGCCGGGGAACATGATGATCAGCATGATCAGGCACAGCATCAGAGCGGGCAGCTTGTGGAACTTCTCAATGATGACAGAACACACAGCGTCCAGAGTGCCGCACTCCTGCACGGCCTTCATGAAGATCATAGCGGCAGCGATGACCAGGATGGTGTCGACATAAGAGAACATACCCTCGACCATGTGGCGAATGGCAATGCCCTGACCGCCGACCAGAGAACCTGCAATCGCGGAGAGCACCATGGACAGGCTGACGGGCAGCTTTGCGGCAAAGCAGCCGGCCAGGAACACGGCGATCATCACGATGAAGGTAATAAGTTCAATACCAAACATCTAAATACCTCCAGAGTTGTTTCGATTTGAGCCGGGATCGACGGGAGTCGATCCCGGCTGTCTGATTCAAACGGAACTCAGATTACTTAAAGGCAGCGGGCAGAACGGTAGCGACCTCGCTGATGCTGGCGATGCCGTCCATGGGGATGCCCTTGGAGGCGCAGATGCCGGACATCAGGCCGTCCTCGTCACCGGAGGTAACGACGATGGCGTAGTCAGCCTTCTCGAAGATGGGGGTGATGAACTTATCGGACAGCTCACCGCGGCGGGCCTCGCCACCGGTGTGCATGGCGATGACGGTCAGACCGGCGGACTTAGCGCCGTCCAGCAGCTCGGTCAGACGAGCCAGCTCGCCGTCGGCATCGATACCGGCAGCGCCCAGACCCTTGGAGGAACCGCCGACAACGACGATCAGAGTCTTGGCGTCGCCCAGATCAGCGGAAGTGCACAGGTTGGAAACGGTGTAGTCCATGCCGACCTTGCCCATAACGGTAGCGATCATCTGATAGTCAGCGGACTGACCACCGGAGGTGACCAGAGCGGGACCCTCAGCGATGGGAGCGGTCAGA
The DNA here is from genome assembly GCA_045632045.1 of Lawsonibacter sp. Classification (GTDB taxonomy): domain Bacteria; phylum Bacillota; class Clostridia; order Oscillospirales; family Oscillospiraceae; genus Lawsonibacter. Next base: position 207 of record JAZQVX010000107.1, on the reverse strand, counting down.
CCGGCGACCTCGCCGGTGGCCTCGGTGGAAGTGGAGGTGGAGGGAGCGGAGGGAGCGGGGGCGGGAGCCTCTTCCTTGGCGCCGCAGGCGGCCAGGGACAGCATCATGGCGCCAGCCAGCAGCAGGGCAGAAATCTTCTTGTTCATGATAGTTCTCCTTTCTAAAGTAAACGGATGAAGTTGTTGTATTGGTATCGGAGGGGGGGGG
>JAZQVX010000106.1:0-4643 GCA_045632045.1 Lawsonibacter sp. | reverse complement strand
GCCCTGTGCGACACCCAGAAGGTGCTGCACTCCATCTTCCCCCAGCTGTCCGTGCTGCCCAAGCTGTCCCGGGAGGTCACTTTCGTCACCGGACAGGAGCTGGAGGATCTCTACCCCGATTTCACCGGCAAGCAGCGGGAGAACGCCTTCGTCAAGGAGCATCCTGTGACCTTCATCATCGGCATTGGCGGCAAGCTGCGCTCCGGCAAGCCCCACGACGGCCGCGCCCCCGACTATGACGACTGGGATCTCAACGGTGATCTGCTGGTGTGGGACAGCGTGGGCGGCCGCGCCATGGAGCTGTCCTCCATGGGCATCCGTGTCAGCCCCGAGAGCCTCGATCGCCAGCTGACCGTGTCCGGCTGTGACAACCGCCGGGAGCTGCCCTTCCACAAGATGCTGCTGAACAATGAGCTGCCCCTGACCATGGGCGGCGGTATCGGCCAGTCCCGCGTGTCCATGCTGCTGCTGGGCAAGGCCCACATCGGTGAGGTACAGTCCTCCCTGTGGGATGAGGAGAATCTGGCTGCCTGCGAAAAGCTGGGTATCACCCTGCTGTAAGAACGACAAAAGCGCTTCCGCATGACGCGGAAGCGCTTTTTCTTTATGCCTGAGTCCAGTCGATGATGACCTCATCTGCCAGCGCGGTCATCTCATCCCAGCAGCCCTCGTTCAGGGGGCCGTCGTTGACGGCGACCACATGGAAGCCGGCGGCATGGGCGGTACGGACGGCGTAGATGGCGTCTTCATAGACGGCGATGTCCTGAGGCTGGGCGCCCAGACGGCGGGCGCACTCCAGATAGACATCGGGCTGCCGCTTGCCGGCCCCCACATCCACGCAACTGAGCAGGAAGGAGAAATAGTGGGACAGACCCAGCCGCTCCAGACAGATCTCCACCAGATGGCGGGGGGTGGCGGAGGCCACGCACATGGGGACGCCCTGCTCCTTCAGCTGATCCAGATAGGGGATGACACCGGGCTTGAGGGTGACATCACTGCGGTAGTGCTCCTCCATGAGGGCGAGGATCTCCTGAGTCAGCTCCTCGGGGCTACCGTCCAGATCACAGTACTGGGCAAAGAAGGCGGCGGCCTCGGGGAAGGTCAGGGGCTTGGTGCGCTCCAGAATGTCCTCCAGATTATCGGTGACGCCCTTGCTGATGAGAAATTCCCGCTCCAGGGACTGCCAGTACCCCATGGAGTCCACCAGAGTGCCGTCCATATCAAAAATAGCAAATCGCTTATCCATAAACCATACCGTCCTTTATCGTGACTGATGAAATTATAGCATGGGGGAGGGGAGATGGGCAATAAAAAATCCCGAGACATAAGTCTCGGGATTTGTGGTTTGAGCAGTAAGGATAACTTACTTGATCTCGACCTTGGCGCCAGCCTCTTCCAGCTTCTTCTTCAGATCCTCGGCCTCGTCCTTGGAGACAGCCTCCTTCAGGGTCTTGGGAGTAGCCTCGACAGCAGCCTTAGCCTCAGCCAGGCCCAGGCCGGTGATCTCGCGGACAACCTTGATGACCTTGATCTTGGCAGCAGCGTCAAAACCAGTCATAACGACGTCGAACTCGGTCTTCTCCTCGACAGCAGCAGCGGCAGCGCCAGCAGGGGGAGCGGCCAAAGCGGCGGCGGAAACACCGAACTCCTCCTCCAGAGCCTTAACCAGCTCGGACAGCTCCAGAACAGTCAGAGCCTTAACTTCCTCGATCAGGGCAGTAATCTTCTCAGCAGCCATGATGAAATACCTCCTAAATATTGGGTGACTCTTAATTAACGGTCACCGGTTTAAATTTTTTATTAATTTTCCCTGTCATGCAGGGCGCTTGGGGAATTGCCGAATTACTCGGCAGCAGCCTCCTCGGCGGGAGCGCCGTTCTTCTCGGCGATAGCCTTCAGAACGATAGCCAGGCTGGTAATGGGAGCCAGCATCATGCCCAGAGCCTGAGCCTGCAGGGTCTCCTTAGAGGGCAGCTCGGCCAGAGCCATGATCTCGTCCATGGTCAGGACCTTGCCATCCATGAAGCCACCCTTGATGGTGAACTTCTTGTCGCCCAGCTGCTTGGCGTACTTGTTGACGATTCGCATGGGGGCGATGGGGTCGGCATCGCTGGTGGCCAGAGAAGTGGTACCGTTCAGAACGGAATCCAGCTCGTCCAGGCCGACGTTCTTCATAGCGAAGCGGGTCAGGGTGTTCTTAACAACACCGTACTTGACGCCCTCCTTGCGCAGCTCGACACGCAGAGCGGTATCCTCAGCAACGGTGATACCCTTGTAGTCGACCAGAACACCGGAGTTGGCGCTCTTCAGCTGCTCGGTCAGAGCGGCAACGATGGCCTGCTTCTCAGACAGAACCTGTGCGTTAGGCATTTGGATTCACCTCCAACAAAATAAAAATCCTCCGCGTCAAAGGACAGTGGAGGACACAATCAGGCAAAGTATTACTTTGGATTGCAGTCTCGGCAGGATTTATGCTCTCGGGGAACACCTGCTGTCTTTGAACGCGTCTGTTAGTCTATCACACCCGGAAGGTTTTGTCAAGCAAAACCTTCCGGTGCGATAAAAGTTTTTTGAGATAGATAAACTCTATCGTATCATGCCTCGCCTGTTCGCGACGCACGGCTTCCCTGCGACTCGGGACACAAAGGAAATTGCACGCAATTTCTGTTTTGTGTCCCTCGCTCCGGTCCATCCGCGCTGCTCACAACGGCTCGGGCACTTAGTGATTACAGCTTAGCGCCGTTGATCTTGGCGCCGGGGCCCATGGTGGAAGCGACGGTGCAGCTACGGATGTACTGACCCTTAGCAGCAGCGGGCTTGGCCTTGATGATAGCGCCGATCAGAGCGTTGAAGTTCTCGGTCAGCTTCTCAGCGCCGAAGGAGACCTTACCGATGGGGCAGTGGATGATGTTGGTCTTGTCCAGACGGTACTCGACCTTACCGGCCTTGATCTCGTTGATAGCCTTGGTCACATCCATGGTGACGGTGCCGGCCTTGGGAGAGGGCATCAGACCCTTGGGGCCCAGAACCTTACCCAGACGGCCAACGACGCCCATCATGTCGGGGGTAGCAACGACGACGTCGGACTCGAACCAGTTCTCCTTCTGGATCTTCTCGACCATGTCCAGATCGCCGACATAGTCAGCGCCGGCGGCACGGGCCTCGTCAGCCTTGTTGGCCTTGGCGAAAACCAGCACGCGCTGGGTCTTGCCGGTGCCGTGGGGCAGAACGATAGCGCCGCGGACCTGCTGGTCAGCGTGACGGGAGTCAACGCCCAGCTTCACATGCAGCTCGACGGTCTCGTCAAACTTAGCGGTAGCGGTCTCGACAACCAGGCCCAGAGCCTCGGTGGTGTCGTACAGATTGTTCTTGTCGATCTTCTTGATCGCGTCCTGATACTTCTTGCCTCTAAACATTTCGAAACCCTCCTTACTCGCCCACAACGACGCCCATGGAACGGGCGGTGCCGGCGATCATGCTCATGGCGGCCTCGATAGAAGCAGCGTTCAGGTCGGGCATCTTGGTCTCGGCGATCTTGCGGACATCTTCCTTGCTGATGGTAGCGACCTTGGTCTTGTTGGGAACACCAGAGCCGGACTCGATGTTACAAGCCTTCTTGATCAGCACGGGGGCGGGGGGAGTCTTGGTGATAAAGGTGAAGGAACGGTCGGAGTACACGGTGATGATGACGGGGATGATCAGGCCGACATCGTTCTTAGTGCGCTCGTTGAATTCCTTGGTGAAAGCGGCAATGTTCACGCCGTGCTGGCCCAGAGCGGGACCAACGGGGGGGGCGGGAGTAGCCTTGCCAGCGGGGATCTGCAGTTTAACGTAACCAGTAACTTTCTGTGCCACGAAAGAGCACCTCCATAATAAAATGTGGTTGGGTTGAGCATATAGCTCATTTTGGCGGGACGGACTGTTGCCGTCCCTCCCACGTAGGGGCGGCTTATGTAAGCCGCGAAGTTCGTTTCAATTCTGAATCGAATCAGTTGTTGGCAGCCTCGATCTGATCCAGTTCCAGCTCGACGGGGGTCTCGCGTCCGAACATGGACACGACCACGCGAACCTTGTTGCGCTCCAGATCGATCTCGTCTACCACGCCCAGGAAGGATTCCAGGGCACCGTCGGTGATGCGGACGGTCTCGCCAACCTGATAGCTGACGACGATCTCACGCTTCTCAACGCCCAGAGCGAGGACATCTTCCTCGGACAGAGGGATGGCTTTATTGCCTTCACCCAGGAAGCCGGTCACACCGCGGATGTTGCGCACGATGTGCCAGGTCTCGTCATTGAGCACCATTTTCACCAGCACATAGCCGGGGAAGACCTTACGGGTAACTTCCTTGGGGCCGTTGTCGGTGATCTCGGTAACGGTTTCCAGAGGAATGCTGATCTCACGGATCAGATCCTGCAGGTTGCGGTTGTCGACATACTTCTCGATGGTAGCCTTCACCGTATTCTCATAGCCGGAATAGGTGTGGACTACATACCACTGTGCGTTGTCAGCCATGGTCACTCACCTCAGCCCAGAAGAGAGATGAGGCCCTTGATAGCGCCGTTGGCGACGAAATCGAAAACCCAGATGAAGGCGCCGACCACAGCGCAGCAGGCGATAACAATACCGGTATTGTTAATGGTCT
>JAZQVX010000105.1:0-1994 GCA_045632045.1 Lawsonibacter sp. | reverse complement strand
TTTAACCTTCCTGAAAGAGCGGAATATCCCCATCGGACTGGCCACCTCCACCCATCGGGTGAGAACCCGGCGCCGGCTGGAGCTGTGCGGTCTGACCGACTATTTTCAGGCCGTCACCACCGGGGACGAAGTCGCCAAAGGCAAACCCGATCCCGAGATCTATCTGACCACCTGCGGGAAACTGAGGCTTGACCCCACCCGCTGTCTGGCTGTGGAGGACTCCAGAAACGGCATTCTCTCCGCCCGGGCGGCAGGCATGTCCGTGGCCATGATCCCCGATATGATCCCGCCCTCCGAAGAACTGCTCACGCAGATCTGGAACCGCTTCGACTCCCTGACCGATCTGCAAAACTGTTTCAAATGACACAAAAAGACCGCTGCATTTTGTAATGCAGCGGGCTTTTTTCAGCCTTTTTTGCGGCTGATGAAGGTCACAAGGAACCAGAGTGCCAGATACAGGGTGATGGAAGCACCTGCGGAGGCACCAATGTAGTAGGAAGTCATCAGTCCGGCAATGCCCGACAGGATGGCCCCCATCAGGGAGATCAGATGATACTGTCCCATGTTCCGGGCCACATTCCGGGCAGAGGCGGCGGGCAGCACCAGCAGGGAGTTGATGACCATCAGACCGATCCATGTCATGGAGACAGTGACTACCACGGCGATGGCCATGGAAAAGAGTGTTTCCTGCCAGAAGACCTTCACGCCGCGGCTGTCAGCCAGAGCGGGATGGATGGCGGACAGCATCAGATCATTGAAGGAGATGGCCCACAGCGCCACAACCAGCACGAGAATGACGGCCAGCAGCCCGATCTTCCCCGGCTCCACGGACAGGATGTCGCCGATGAGCAGGTCGTTGAACTTGGTGAAGGACCGTCCGCCCAGCGTGGACAGGAAGATGCCCAGTGCCACGGCGCTGGAGGAGAACACACCGATGACGGTGTCGCTGGCCAGGGCGGAATTGCGGCGCACCAGATTGAACAGCAGGGCAAAGATCAAAGCAAAGATGACAGCCGCCCAGGTGGGCTCATTAAATCCGCACAGAGCGCCGATGGCCATGCCGGTAAAGGCGGAGTGACCGAGGGCGTCGGAGAAGAAGGACATCTTGCTGTGCACCACCATGGTGGACAGGATGCCGAACAGAGGGGAAATGACCAGCACCGCCAGCAGGGCGTGCTTCATGAAGTACATCTGCCCGGGCTGGGCCCACTCAAAGGGCAGGATGGACAGGATGGAATACCACAGCTGCATCATTCCTCGCCCCCTTTCCCCATGCGCAGATGGAATGTTTCATAAAATTCGGGCGAGGACAGCACTTCCTCGGGTTTGCCCTTCTTCAACACCTTCTTGTTGAGCAGGATGACCTTATCGGCGAAGCTGCTCAGGGTGGCAAAGTCGTGGGTGGACAGGAAAATGGACAGGTCGTACCGGGTACGCAGCTCGTCCAGCATGGCGATGAGCTGGTGCTCACCCTCCACATCCACGCCGGAGAAGGGCTCGTCCAAAATCAGGATATGGGGCACAGGGTCCAGCGCCAGCGCCAGCAGCACACGCTGCAGCTGACCGCCGGAGAGGGCGCCCATGGGCTTGTCCAGCAGTTCCTCGCCGTGGACCCGCTCCAAACTGGCGTAGGCTCTGTCCCGGTATTTCTTGGGAATGGGCAGCCAGACAGGCCATTTGGAGGTGGCGGCGGTGAAGAAGTCCAGCACGGACACGGGGTCGCCCCGGTCGAAGCTGGGAGCCTGGGGGACATAGCCCACCAGAGGCCGCTTGCCTCCCACCACGGTGCCGTCTGCCAGTCGGATGGCAGGGCCGCCGGAGGGGGTGAATGTAATATTGCCCTTATAGGGCATCTGGCCCAGAATACTGCGGAACAAAGAGGACTTACCCGCGCCGTTGGGGCCGATGAGGGCCACGATCTCACCACAGTGGAGATGGAAGGAGACATCCTCCAGAATGGTGTCCCCCTGCAGCTTCACACCCACATCTTTCAG
>JAZQVX010000104.1:0-4282 GCA_045632045.1 Lawsonibacter sp. | reverse complement strand
GACCACTCCGATGTGGTCTATAAGAACGAGCGTGCCAAGCTGCGTGCCATCGTGGAGCAGATTCGCCAGTGCAACGAGAAGGGTCAGCCTGTTCTGGTTGGTACCATCTCCATTGAGAAGTCCGAGCAGCTGTCCGATATGCTCCGCCGCAACGGCATCAAGCACAATGTTCTGAACGCCAAGAACCACGAGCGCGAGGCTGAGATCGTGGCTCAGGCCGGTAAGTTCGGCTCCGTTACCGTTGCCACCAACATGGCCGGCCGTGGTACCGATATTATGCTGGGCGGTAATGCTGAGTATCTGGCCAAGGCCGACCTGCGCAAGGCCGGCATGACCGATGAGCTCATCGCTGAGGCCACCGGTTTTGCAGAAACTGACAATCAGGAGATCCTGAATGCCCGCCGTAAGTTCGCCGAGGCTGAGGCCAAGTATAAGGCTGCCATCCGTGATGAGGCCGAGAGGGTGCGCAGCGTGGGCGGCCTGTTCATTCTGGGTACCGAGCGCCATGAGTCCCGCCGTATCGACAACCAGCTGCGCGGCCGTGCCGGCCGTCAGGGCGACCCCGGTGAAACTCGCTTCTTCCTCTCTCTGGAGGACGATATCATGCGTCTGTTCGGTTCTGAGCGCGTGATGAATATGATGGAGAAGATGGGCGTGGATGAGGATATGCCCATCGAGGCCAAGATGCTCACCAATGCCATCGAGAACTCTCAGCTGCAGGTCGAGTCCCGCCACTTCCAGACCCGTAAGAGCGTGCTGCAGTATGACGATGTCATGAATACCCAGCGTAAGGTCATCTATGAGCAGCGCAATCAGGTGCTCAGCGGTCAGGATCTGCAGGCTTCTATCCAGAATATGCTGCGCAGCCATGTTGAGGGCGCCATTATGGGCCACATGGGCGAGCAGAACAGTCTGGATGCCAAGGCCTTCCAGGAGGCCATTGCTCCCTTCCGTACCATGTTCATCATGCCCACCGAGATGAACCTCACCGACGAGGAGCTGGCCAAGTACAGCGCCGAGGAACTGGTGGAGCTGGTTCACGGTCTGGGTAAGCAGCGCTATGAGATGAAGGAGCAGGCATACACCTCTCCCATCATGCGCGAACTGGAGCGCGTCATCATGCTGCGCGTGGTCGACGAGTACTGGATGGATCAGATCGATGCCATGAACGAGCTGAAGCAGGGCATCGGCCTGCGTGCTTATGGCCAGAACGACCCCGTGGTGGCCTATAAGCAGGAGGGCTTCGAGATGTTCGAGAACATGATCGCGGCCATTCAGGAGGAGACCCTGCGCCGCCTGTTCCTGGTGCGCATCCAGCAGAATCAGGAGGTCAAGCGTGAGCGCGTGGCCAAGGTCACTTCCGAGTCTGCCGGCGGTGACGGCACTGTCAAGCGCCAGCCCACCCGCGTCATCAAGATCGGCCGCAACGATCCCTGCCCCTGCGGCTCCGGTCAGAAGTGGAAGAAGTGCACCTGCGCACAGTATCATCCCACCAACGGCCCCAAGGAATAAAATGAAAACCGCCCGACGAAAGTCGGGCGGGTTTTTCTGTCTTTATTCGGCGCGGATGGCCCAGCGCATTTTCGTGGAGCGGGCTCTGGGATTCTGGAAACACTCCTCGGCGGAGGGGCGGATGACATCCTGCGCCACTTCAGAGTAGATGCCGTCCCGCTGGTGCTGGCGGAAAGCCTGCTTGACCAGTCGATCCTCACCGGAATGGAAGGTGAGAACGGCGACTCTCCCACCGGGCTTGAGGACACCGGGCAGCTTATCCAGGAAGGAATACAGCACCTCAAACTCGCTGTTTACATCAATGCGCAGAGCCTGGAAGGTGCGCTGAGCGGACTTCTTCACGGCCTCCTTGCGCTCCTTCTCGGGGAGGAAGGAGAGGGCCTGCTCGATGACGGCGTAGAGCTGGCGGGTGGTGTCGATGCTCTGGCGCTTCTTGAAGGTCTTGAGGACGGTCTTGGCGATCTCCTCGGCGTAAGGCTCGTCGGAGTTTTCCACCAGCATATTGATCAGCTCGTCCTTGTCCAGCTCCTTGAGGCGCTGGGCGGCGCTGACGCCGGCAGAGGGGTCCAGACGCAGATCAAGGGGGCCGTCGTGTTTGAAAGTGAAGCCGCGGTCGGGGTTGTCGATCTGCATGGAGGACACGCCCAGATCGGCCAGAATGAAGTCGAACTTCTCGCCGGGAGCCACCTCATCCAACCGGGCAAAATTCATCCGGCGGATGGTCAGGATCTCGGGCCCGAAGCCCAGATCAGCCAGCCGCTGGCGGGTCTTTTCAGACTCGATGGGATCCACATCGGTGGCGTACATGTGGCCCTGTCCCTCCAGCTTCTCCAGCATCCGGCGGGTATGGCCGCCGTAGCCCAGGGTGGCGTCATAGCCTACCTGACCGGGCTTGATCTGTAGAAAGTCCAGAATTTCGTTGACCATGATGGAGATGTGCATGCCCGCAGGGGTCTTGCCGTCCTTGATGATCTTGGCCACATCGTCTTTATACTTCTCGGGATTGAGTTCCTTGTACTTTTCTTTATAGTTTCGGGGGTGGGTGCCCTTATAACGCACGCGGCGCTTGTGTTCCTGCTCCATGAAGATCAGCTCCTTTGTCCACCATCATATCACAGCTTTTGGAAAAAGAGAAGAAAAACCGCTCCGGTTTGCACCGAAGCGGTTTTTTGATTGTTGAATAAGCTTACTTGCCCAGATAACCCATGGGCTTGCCGGCCTTCTTACGGGCCATGAACTCAGCGGTAGCGGTGAACAGAACATCGGAAGAGGAGTTCAGAGCAGTTTCGCAGGAGTCCTGAATGACGCCGATGATGAAGCCGACACCGACGACCTGCATGGCAATATCGTTGTTGATACCGAACAGGGAGCAGGCCAGGGGGATCAGCAGCAGGGAGCCGCCGGCCACACCGGAAGCGCCGCAGGCAGCCAGAGAGGAAACGACGCTCAGCAGCAGGGCAGTGGCGAAGTCAACGGTAATACCCAGAGTGTTGGCGGCAGCCAGAGTCAGTACAGTGATGGTGATGGCAGCGCCGGCCATGTTAATGGTAGCGCCCAGAGGGATGGAGACGGAGTACTTGGCCTCGTCCAGACCCAGCTTCTTGCACAGGGTCATGTTGACGGGGATGTTAGCGGCAGAGCTGCGAGTGAAGAAAGCCATGATACCGCTCTCAGCAATGCACTGGAAGACCAGGGGGAAGGGGTTGCGGCGGATGCACAGGAAGACGACCAGAGGGTTGACCACCAGAGCAACAAAGAACATGCAGCAAACCAGAACCAGGATCAGGCGCAGATAGCCGGCCATAGCCTCCAGACCGGTAGTAGCCACGGTGTCGAAGATCAGACCCATGATACCGAAGGGGGCGCAGTTGATGACCCAGCGGATGGCGGTGCCCAGAGCCTCGGCAATATCGCCCAGCATGGTCTTGGTGTTCTCGTTGGCGCCGCGCAGAGCCAGACCGAAAATCACGGCCCACAGCAGGATGCCCATGTAGTTGGCGTTGACGATGGAGGAAACGGGGTTGGCCACGGCGTTGGTCAGCAGGTTCATAATAACCTCGCTGATGCCGCCGGGAGCGGCGTTGCTGGCGCCCTCAGCCAGAATCAGGGTGGAGGGGAAAGCAAAGCTGGCCACAACGGCGCACAGAGCTGCGGCGAAGGTGCCGATCAGATACAGTGCGATGACGGTGGTCATGTTGCTGCCGCCGCCGTTGCTGTGCTGAGCCAGAGAGTGCATGACCAGGAAGAAGACCAGCAGGGGAGCCAGTGCCTTCAGAGCGCCGACGAACAGCTGACCCAGAACCTTGACCACGGACAGCTGGGGCAGAGCAAGACCCAGAACGGTGCCCAGAACCAGGCCGATGACGATACGAACGATCAGGCTGACCCGGTTCCACTTGCGGATGAGTTCCATTTTTTTCAAATCCTTTCATAAAAACATAAAATCGGCAAGTTCCAGATGGAACTTGCCGATTGTTGGGGCGAGTGGCGGGGCTCGGACTCGCTACCTCCACCTTGGCAAGGTGGCGCTCTACCAGATGGGCTACACTCGCAGCGACAAGAGTTATTATAACACGATGGCGAAAAATGTCAAGGATAAATTTCACAAATAAAAAAGAAAATGTAAAAACGAACCGCTGACCTCTTGAATGCCATGTATCAAATGAAAACCGCTCCCTGTTTGACACGGGGAGGGGTTCTTGTTGTGCGGAGCCATGCGTGAAAAACAAAAACTCCCATCCGAAACGGACAGGAGTTTTCTGGAGCGAGT
>JAZQVX010000103.1:0-7644 GCA_045632045.1 Lawsonibacter sp. | reverse complement strand
TTTCATGGGATGTAACGGAGGGGGTTCGGCAGAATAGACAACAAAAACCGGACATGTCTGGGACATGTCCGGTTGAGGGGTCATTTGTAAGAGTCCGCCAGCGCCCGGAAGGCGGGCAGAGCGCGCTCGATCATCTCGGTCTGCACGCAGTAGGCCAGACGGAAGTGCCCCGGCGCCCCGAAGCCGGAGCCGGGAACGAGGAGCAGACCGAACTGCTTGGCCCGCTCGCTGAAGGCGAAGTCGTCCTCCTCCAGTGCCCGGGGGAAGAGATAGAAGGCGCCGCCGGGTTCGGCCACATGATAGCCCATCTCCCGCAGGGAGGACACCAGCAGCTTGCAGTTGCGCTCATACACCCCGATGTCGGCGGTCATGTCGCAGCACAGGGAAGTCACCTGCTGGAACAGGCTGGGTGCGTTGACATAGCCCAGAGAGCGGCCCGCGCCCGCCACGGCGGCGTATACCTGCTTGCTGTCGGCGACATGGTCGGGCACCAGCACATAGCCCAGCCGCTCACCGGGCAGGGACAGGGACTTGGAGAAGGAGTAGCACACGATGGTGTCCTTGTAGAAGTGGGGGACCCAGTGGACGGTGCTGCCGGAGAAGGCGATCTCGCGATAAGGCTCGTCGGAGATGAGGTAAATGGTGTGGCCGTATTCCCCGCTCTTTTCGGTCAGCAGGTTGGCCAGCTTCTCCAGCGTCTCCCGGGAGTAGACCACGCCGGTGGGGTTGTTGGGGTTGTTGACCACGACGCCCTTGGTGTTGGGGGTGATGGCGGCTCTCAGGGCGTCGAAGTCGATCTGGAAGTGTTCGATCTCGGGGGGGACGATGACGGCCTTGCCGCCGTTGCTCTCCACAAAGACCTTGTACTCGGGGAAGTAGGGGGCGAAGAGGATGTACTCGTCGCCGGGGCAGCTCAGCCCCCGGAACACACAGCACAAAGCGGCGGCGGCGCCTACGGTCACATAGAAGTCGTCGGCGGTGTAGCCGCAGCCGTAGCGGCGGTTGAGGGATTCGGCATAGCGAGCCCGCACAGCGGCGTCACCCTGAGCGCTGGTGTAGCAGTGGATGGTTTCGGGCTGCTGGGTGAGGACGCGGATGGCCTCCTCGTTGATGGCGTCGGGGGCGGGGACGCTGGGGTTGCCGATGGAGAAGTCAAAGACATTCTCGGCGCCCACCTCGGCGGCGCGGGTCTTGCCAAACTCAAATAATTCACGGATCACGGAGCGGGCGGTGCCCAGCTTCAGCATGGATTCATTGACCATAAAAAGACCTCCTCAGAAGAGAAAAATCAAGTGAAATCATTATAACACCGTGCTCTGCCGATGTAAAGCGGTGATTGGAGCGAGTCGAAAAGTGGGGAAACTTAGGGGAAAAAACTGCCGGAAAAACAAAATCTTGACAGAAATGGCTATTTACAAATCTGAGTGGGGGGAGTATAATCCTTAGAAATCGGAAGGAAAAGGACGGTGAATAAAATGCGGATTCTGGAAGCCCCTGCCATCGGAGATCAGATCACCATGGGCAAACTGCATTTTTATCGCCGTGAATTCTACGACCTGGAGCGCACCTCCCGCCTGAGCTGGCAGGAGGAGCAGCGGCGTTTTCTCCACGCCCAGGGTCTGGCGACGGCGGAGCTGCGGGGGCTGTATGACCGGGCCGCCGCCGAGATGGACAAGGCCGAGGCCGACATCTTCGCCATCCACGCCATGCTGCTGGAGGACGAGGCACTGACCGCTCAGGTGCTGGACATGATCCGGGAGGAGGGCGTCACCGCCCAGTACGCCATGCATACCGTGGGTCGTCAGCTGATGCACACCTTCAAGGGCATGGATGACCCCTATATGCGGGCCCGCTCGGCCGACATCCGGGACATCATGCGCCGGGTGATCCTGCGGCTGACCCACATCTATCCCGACCGCACCATCACCGACCAGCCCGTGATCCTGGTAAGCAAATATTTCCTGCCCAGTGAGATCATGGAGCTGGATCGCCGCCGCATCCTCGGCATCATCACCACCGCGGACAGCGTGGACAGCCACACCGCCCAGATCCTGCGCAGCTGCGGCATCCCCGCCCTCATCGGTGTTCCCCTGACCGCTGAGATGGAGGGCACCACCGCCCTGATGGACAGTCACACCGGGCTTCTCTATCTGGAGCCCACCGTAGAGGCCACCGAGCGCCTGCGTCTGAAATATGAGCGCGGCGGCTGTCCCGAACCGGCGGAGGTGTAAGTTCACCCCGGGATTTCACCCCTTGACGAGGAAATGAGAACCCGATATAATGAATATCGCCCTTTTTTGGGTGATCCTGCTGGTGTAGCACAGTCGGTAGTGCATCGGATTCGTAACCCGAAGGTCGCGCGTTCAAGTCGCGTCACCAGCTCCATAAAAACAGCCACGACGAAAGTTGTGGCTGTTTTTGCGTTTTAAAGTGAAAAAGAAAAGGTTTCTTTTTTAAACGGATGTGGTAAACTATACCTGCGACGCAACTGAATTATGACGCACAAAGGCACGCATTCTTACCTTGGTAAAAATGCATGCCCGTTTCATCGTACCTTTGTGCGTTTTGAAGTTGCGTCGCGGCAATCGGGGCTATGCGTTTTTCGGCGCGTGGCTTCGGCTACGCGCTTTTTTCATACCCCTTAAAACCCCGTGTAAATTTCGCGAAAAAACATGTTCTGTCATGGCCGTGCGGCACCATCAAAAGGAAAGAAAGAGAGATGAAAGAGATGGAGTACTACAAAGGGGAAAACATGTACTTAGAAGAAATTCGCGAGGAAATCAGATAAGAGTTCAAAAGAAAGAAACTGAAGAATATGCTGATATCATGGGCGGCGATCGCGGTGGCGATTGCATTGGCTGTGGGCGTTATCTTTTATCAAAATGGAAAGATAACAGATTTGAAAAAAGTAATTGAGGAAATGACCGAAGATCCCGTTGTCATTGACCCCATTACCCCTGAAATTGATTTAGCAGTAATCGACGCTGAGTTAAAGGAAATCGGCGAACTGGCAACAATGGAGTATATGTATACCAATGCGGCTCGGTTTACCGATTCCAAGCAGATCAAAAACTGGAATATTCCATTCACGCAGAAGAGTTTTATTGTGAAGTGGAACGGTGAAATCAAGGCCGGTGTGGATGTTGATGGAATCAGAACTAAAGTAAACAAGATTGAAAAGGTGCTTGCCGTCTGTATTCCCGAGGCAAAAATTTTGTCCCACGATCCCGATGAAGAGAATACGGAACTGCTGGATGAAAAGAGTGGCCTGTTCAACCCAATCAGCGTGAAGGATAAGATTAAATTCGATGCCACGATGGTTGAGGAAATGGAACAGCGAGCTATCGAGCGGGGACTGTTGGAAAAGGCGCAGGAAAATGCGGAAGCTGTTATCTTGAATATTCTGGAAGCAAATCCCGCGATTAAGGGAACTTACAGTATCAAATTTGAAGTTATCAAGAAGTAAAACAAACTCCCCCTGTCCGTCATGTAGATGGGCAGGGGGAGTTTATGATGTTAAGAGTGACGCTTCCAAAGGCTCCCCTGTGTAAGGGGAGCTGTCAGCGAAGCTGACTGAGGGGTTGACAGAGAAACAGCATGACCCCCTCCGACCTCACTGCGTTCGGCCACCGTCCCTACCCCTTTTGCCCTGCGGGCATTTCCCCCTGACAGGGGGAATCGGGCCCCGCAAGGGGGAGGTGTTTTTTATACCCAAATCAACTCTCCCGGCGGTTCCTGTTCTCCGCAGGCGGCGGCCATCCAGCCCTCCCCCATATAAATGCGGAACCACAGACCGTCGTGCAGATACAGGGACTGCCCCTGTGCGGGCAAAGGAACGGAGATCCCCCGCACTCCGGGGCGCAGACCGGTGCCTTCATACTTGCCCCGGGCTTCCTTCAGCGCCCAGAGCAGGGCGAAGGCCGACCGGCGGTCGGACTGTCCGTCCAACCACTCCATTTCCGCCGGGGCGCAGACTCTTTTGGGGAGCCCCTCCCGCCAGTTCTCCTTTATGATCTGGATGTCCACCCCCACAGGCGCGTCATCCAGCCCGCACAGGGCGAAACTTCCGCTGTGGCTGAGATTGAAGTGACGCTCCGGGAATTCGGGGAAAAAGGGCTTCCCGCCGGGGGCGCGCTCCACAATGGGCAGAGCGTCCCAGCCCCAGCATACCCGGGCCCCATGGGTCAGCAGGTCATAGGCCTGTTCCCGGTGTTCCAGCTTGTCGGTTGCGTAAATGACCATGCTCACCCCTCCTTTTTTCTGATTGTAGCAAATTTTCCGCATAGTTTCCACCGTTTTGGGGACAATAGGGGAAAATAAGGAGGACGCAGGGATGAAAATGACCAACGAGGAATACGACAAGCTGGTAAAACAGCGCTCAAAACCCTCCCCCATG
Organism: Lawsonibacter sp.; assembly: GCA_045632045.1. Classification (GTDB taxonomy): domain Bacteria; phylum Bacillota; class Clostridia; order Oscillospirales; family Oscillospiraceae; genus Lawsonibacter. The sequence continues at coordinate 3,248 of JAZQVX010000103.1, read as the reverse complement.
GGGAAAAACATGGTCTGGGCATTTTTGGTGGGCGGGAGCATCTGTGCCTTTGGGCAGTTTCTGTCCAACTGCTATCAGAACTGGGGGCTGGACAGGGAACAGGCGGGGACGGCCGTTTCCGTCACCCTCATCGCCATCACCGCCCTTCTGACCGGGCTTGGGGTGTTCGACGACATCGCCAAGCGGGCGGGCGCGGGGACGCTGGTGCCCATCACCGGCTTTGCCAACGCGGTGGTCTCCCCGGCGGTGGAGTTCAAGACGGAGGGTTTTATTACCGGCACGGCGGCAAAGCTGTTTCAGGTGGCGGGGCCGGTGCTGGTCTTCGGCATCTCCGCCAGCGTGGTCTACGGCCTTGTGCTGTGCCTGATGACATAAAAAGGAAAGGCGCGCCATCGGCGCGCCTTAAACTTTACATAAAATGCAGGGGAATAAAATTCTACGAAAAGTTATCCCCACTTTCCACACGGTTTTCCACCCGCCTTCTGGGGAAAATCCGGCAGGAATCGACAAAATAGGGAATATCCGCCGGTGACATCACGCCTTCAGCGGGGAAAACGCTCTGTGAAAAGGGTTACATAATGCGGCGTTATGATGCCCGCAGTCCCATTTGTATACGCTGAAGCGTCAGCCCAGAGAGATGTCCCGGGTGGCGTAGGCGTTCTCGGCGTCGCGGACACCGTATCCTTCGCATCCGTGCAGGCACAAATGCTCCATCACTCTGTCGCTCCGCCTCTTCCGATCGAACCCGCTGCGCTGGGCTTCGATCGGAGATGATTATCCCAGAGAAATGTCCCGGGTAGCGTAGGCGTTCAAGTCGAGGTCGGCCCGCTTGCCGGCCAGATACTCGTAATAGCCCTGACAGCCGATCATGGCGCCGTTGTCGCCGCAGTACTTCAGCTCGGGGAGATAGAGCTTGATGCCCTTCTCGTCGCAGGCTTTCTGCAGGTCGCCCCGGATGCGGCTGTTGGCGGCCACGCCGCCGGCCACGGCGATCTTGCCGTACCCGGTCTTTTCCACGGCGGCGATGACCCGGGGGACGAGGGACTCGCTCACCGCCCGGCCGAAGCTGGCGGCGAAGTCCGGCAGGTTCAGCGCCTCGCCCTTCTGCTGGGAATTGTGGATGAGGTTCAGACTGGCGGTCTTCAGACCGGAGAAGGACATGTCCAGCTCCGCGCCGTTGACATGGGCCCGGGGCAGGTCGTAGCGGCTGTCATTGCCCTCCTTGGCCAGACGGTCCATGGGGCCGCCGCCGGGATAGCCGATGCCCAGCACGCGGGCCACCTTGTCGAAGCACTCGCCGGCGGCATCGTCCCGGGTGCCGCCCATGATCTCCATCTCGGTGTAGGATTTCACATTGACGATGGCGGTGGTGCCGCCGGAAACGCACAGACAGACGAAGGGGGGCTCCAGCTCGGGGTGGGTGATGTAGTTGGCGGCGATGTGACCGCGAACATGGTGGACAGGCACCAGCGGCACACCCAAAGACATGGCGGCGCCCTTGGCGAAGTTCACCCCCACCAGCACCGCGCCGATGAGACCGGGAGCGTAGGTGACGGCGATGGCGTCCACATCCTTCTTGGTGATGCCCGCGTCGGCCAGAGCCTGATCGGTCAGGGCGGTGATGGCCTCCACATGCTTGCGGGAGGCGATCTCGGGGACGACACCGCCATAGATGGTGTGCATCTCGATCTGAGAGGCCACGCAGTTGGACAGAACGGTGCGGCCGTCCTCCACGACGGCGACGGCAGTTTCGTCACAGGAGGATTCGATGGCTAAAATCTTCATAGGTTCACTCCTCTTTCCATTCCGTGGGGACACGGACTTCCTCCCCCGCATGAAGGGGGATCTGGATGAATCGTTCATAGGCCTGCGGGGGGATGCCGCTGCGGTAGATGCGCTGATGGGCGTCCAGCAGCTCTTCGGCGCTCACATCCTCGTCACCCCGGATGAGGGTGAGATAATGTACCCCGAACAGGGCGCAGTCATATCCGCCGTAGCGGAAACCGTTGCGGGAATAGAAATCCAGCCGGCGCTGCTGGAGCTTTGCTTCCTCGGGATCGGGGGAAAAGACCCCCTCGGCCTCCCCGAAGATGCCCCGGTAATTTCGGTAGTGTTCCGCCAGCAGATCCAGCATCTTCGTCCCCAGCCCGGAGCCACGCTGCCCCTCAAGGGTGCCAAAATAGTCCAGCAGGGCGAAGGGGATCCCCGGCTCCAGCCATGTGAGGGCGTAGCCGTGGAGCCCCGCCTCGTCGTACATCCCCAGCGCCTCATAGCGGCTGCCCTCCATGAGGGTGAGCATGGATTTCAGGGGCTTGAGCTCGCTGGGCGGGAAGGCGTTGACCAGCTCGGTCTGATACAGGGCGGTAAGCTCGTCGGCAGAAAGTCGCTTGAGTTTCATTCGGCGTTCTGGGGGAACTCCCGGGTCATGATGATGGCGTCCTCACGGGGGTGGGAGTAGAAGCCCTTGCGCAGACCCACCTGCTGGAAGCCGAATTTCTCATACAGGGCGATGGCGGGGGCGTTGGACTTGCGCACCTCCAGCGTCAGGAAGGCCAGATTGACAGCGCCGAAGCGGACGAACACATCCAGCAGAGCGGAGGCCACGCCGTGCTTGCGGGCGGCTTCCTCCACGGCGATGTTGTTGATATAGCCCTCGTCCAGCACGGTGGTCAGACCGGCGTAACCCAGCACGCCGCCCTCGCCGTCCTCGGCCACGATGAAGCAGGCGGCGTCGTTGTAGAGGGCGTCCTCCAGCTGAGTTTCGCTCCAGGGGGTGGAGAAGCACTGGCGCTCCAGCTCGGCGATCTGGTCCACATGACCGCGGTCCATGGGTACGATCTCATAATACATAAAGGCAATTCTCCTTTGTGAACATAATAATCTAATTTATATGATACAACAAAAGAAGCGGATATGTAAAGCGAAGAAAGAAAAAACCTCCCCGATACACGAGGAGGTTGGAGAGAATCAAAACTTGGCTCCCCCCCTTGCGGGGGAGCTGGCACCGCCGGAGGCGGTGACTGAGGGGGTGAGTCCTACTTTTTACAGGCTCGAATGAAGGCGGCAAGTAAAAGCATGATACCGTACGCCCCCGCGGCCAGCAGACTGCAAAACCACTCGGCGAACCATGTCAGCCCCGGCATAAACCCCTTTCCGGGCAGAGCATCGAAGAGGAACATCAGCCCCACCGCGGCTATGGCGGACACAAACTCCAGACAGAACAGTCTGGGCCACAGATTTTTCTCCGG
>JAZQVX010000102.1:0-7872 GCA_045632045.1 Lawsonibacter sp. | reverse complement strand
CATCTGCACCCGGATGCTGGGGCTTGGACTGGTGTCTGCCTGGGGGTGCATGATTGCCCATAACCTGCTGTTGTTCGGGCTGTTTCTGCGAGCTTATCGCCGGGGAAGCTGGAACCCGCTGGAAGAAAATGTGCCCGACCGCCCTTGACAAAAGGGAAGCGGGAGTTTATACTGCTAAACAGACAAAGGGGAGTCCGAATTGACGGGCTGAGAGTCGGGTAATCCCGAGACCCTGTAACCTGATCTGGATCATGCCAGCGTAGGGAGCATAAAGTTGCGTTGTCGTATTGTACATTCAGGCCGTACAGAGAGCGCGTATTTTCTGCCTTCGCCGGTTGATCCCGGCGAAGGTTTTTTGTCGTCTTGAAATGATTTGAAGGAGCGATCTTTATGAAAGCAAGTGTTGCCATTCAGGTTCTGCCCGCCATGGAAAACGACCGTGAACTGTGCCGTGTGGTGGATGCCGTCATCGACTATATCAAAAGCACCGGGCTGAACTACTATGTGGGTCCCTTTGAAACCGCCATTGAGGGCGAGGACTATGACCAGCTGATGGATGTGGTCAAGCAGTGCCAGCATGTGGCCATCGCCGCCGGTGCCCCCAAGGTTTCCGCCTATGTGAAGATCGTGTACGAGCCCGAAGGGGAGATCCTGACCATTGATGAAAAAGTTACCAAACACCATCAGGGCTAAGGCTCCCGCCGGGGCGGCAGTCCTTCTTCTGTTGGGGCTGTGGCAGCTGCTGTGCACCCTCAAACTGGTGCCGGGTTATATGCTGCCCGCCCCCGGGGAAGTGGTGAGCGCCTTTGTCAGCGAAGCGCCTGTGCTGCTGGAGCACTCGGTCATCACCCTGCAGGAGGCATTCCTCGGACTTGCCCTTGGCATCGCCGTGGGGTTTGTCTTTGCCCTGCTCATGGACACCTTTGAGATGCTCTACCGGGCCTTTTACCCCATCCTTGTCATCACCCAGACCATTCCCACCGTGGCCATTGCCCCTTTGCTGGTGCTGTGGTTCGGCTATGAGATGACCCCAAAGATCATCCTCATCGTCATTGCCACCTTTTTCCCCATCACCGTGGGGCTGCTGGAGGGCTTCCGAAGCGCGGATCCGGACGCTGTGGGACTTCTGCGCTCCATGGGCGCCGGACGGTGGCAGATCTTCCGCTATCTCAAGGCACCCTCGGCCCTGCCCCAGTTTTTCTCCGGCCTGCGCATCGCGGCGGCCTACTCTGTGGTGGGCGCCGTCATCAGCGAGTGGCTGGGTGGCTTCGGCGGTCTGGGCGTGTATATGACCCGGGTGAAAAAGGCCTTCGCCTTTGACAAGATGTTTGCCGTGATCTTCCTCATCTCTGCCATCTCTCTGGCGCTCATGGCGCTGGTCAGTCTGGCGGAGCGTAAGTGTATGCCTTATCGCCATCTGGACAAAGATTCCTGATGGAACGGAAAGGAGATCGTTTTATGAAACTGAGCAAGACTCTTACCGCGCTTTTTTTGTCAGCCACCATGCTGTTTTCCCTGACTGCCTGCGGGCAGAAGCAGGAACAGCCCACTCAGAAGGAGAAGATCACCTTCGTGCTGGACTGGACCCCCAACACCAACCACACCGGACTGTATGTGGCCCTCGCCAACGGCTATTTTGAGCGGGAGGGACTGGAGGTAGAGGTGGTACAGCCCCCCGAGGGCGGCGCCGAGATGCTGGTGGCCTCGGGAAAGGCCCAGTTCGGCGTGTCCTTCCAGGACTCCCTTGCCCCCGCCTTCGCCGGGGACAGCCCCATGCCCATCACCGCCGTGGCCGCCGTGGTACAGCACAACACCTCCGGCATCATCTCCCGGGCGGGTGAGGGAATGGACACCCCCGCAGGTCTTGAGGGGCACAAATACGCCACCTGGGACATGGATCTGGAGAAGGCCACCATTGCCCATGTGATGGAAAACGATGGGGGCGATTTCTCCAAAGTGGAACTCATCCCCTCCACCGTCACCGATGAAGTTTCTGCCCTGAGCAGCAAGTCTGTGGACGCCATCTGGGTGTTCTACGGCTGGGCCGGCAAGGCTTGTGAAGTGGCTGGACTTGACACCGATTACTTCGCTTTCGGCGACATCGACCCTGTTTTTGACTTCTATACCCCCGTCATCATCGGCTGTGACAGCTGGATGGCGGAGCATCCCGAATCTGTGAAGGCTTTCGTGAAGGCATTGAGCGATGGCTATGAATATGCCATCGCCAATCCCGAGAAGGCCGCCGACATCCTCATGGAGGCCGCTCCCGAACTGAGCGCCAACGCCGAGCTGGTCTACGCCAGCCAGCAGTATATGTCCGAGCAGTATCGGGCCGACGCAGCGCGCTGGGGCGAGTTTGACCCTGAGCGCTGGGCAGCATTTTTCGACTGGATCAACGCCAACGATCTGGCAGAGGGCGAGATCAAGGGGGATCACGGATTTACCAACGACTATTTACCGGAAGGAACAGCATGAAGAAACTGGAAGTGTGTTCGGTCAGCAAGACCTTTGACGGAAAACCTGTGCTGGAGAATGTGTCTGTCACCCTCAACCAGGGGGAGCTGGTCTGCCTGCTGGGTGTCAGCGGCGCGGGCAAGACCACCCTGTTCAACATCATCTCAGGCCTTGTAAATCCCGACGAGGGCAAAGTCCTTCTGGATGGGGAGGATATTACCGGCAAGCCGGGCAGGATCAGCTATATGCTCCAGAAGGACATGCTGCTGCCCTACCGCACCATCGAGGACAATGTGGCCCTGCCCCTGCTGCTGAAAGGGGAGAAGAAGGCCGCCGCCCGGGAGAAAGCCGGCGCACTGTTCGGACAGTTCGGACTGGAAGGGACCCAGAAGCAGTACCCCGCCCAGCTCTCCGGCGGTATGCGCCAGCGGGCCGCCCTGCTGCGAACCTATCTCTTTTCCGGGGAGGTTGCCCTGCTGGACGAACCCTTCTCCGCGCTGGACACCCTGACCAAGAGCGCCATCCACCGCTGGTATCTGGATGTCATGGAGCAGATCAGACTGTCCACTCTCTTCATCACCCACGACATTGACGAGGCCATTCTCCTCTCCGACCGCATCTATCTCCTCTCCGGCCAGCCCGGCCGGGTGACGGACGAGATCGTCATCTCCCACCCCAAGCCCCGGGGCGCGGATTTCCCCCTGTCCATGGAATTTCTGGACTATAAAAAACGCATACTGGAGCGGCTGTGACCGTCCCCAAAAGCACCGTTTTCTGCCCCCGTCCGGGCAGAGCGGTGCTTTTTGTCAATTGTGGGGAGAAGTCATAAAAAATCCGCGAAATGGGGTGACAATCCGCAGTATATATGATAAAATGTATTAGTTAGAGTTTGCCGTTTATTCGGGTGAATCGTACAGCATCGGAAAAGGAATGGGATAGAGCCTCATGCGCTATGAAATTGCAGATCTGCTGGTGGAGCTGGAATGCTCCGGCCGGACACTGGCACAGGCGCAGCCCTATGCCGTACCAAATGATGAGCGGGAGCCCGATCTGCGCATCCATATCGACCCCCTGCAGGTTTTGGAGCGCCTGCCCGAGCTGGAAACTCCGGATATGGCCGAATATCTGGCCACCGGGGACATCTTTGCCGCGGGACTGCTGACCTACAGCGGTGTGATGCTCCACGCATCCTGCATCTGCTATCGGGGACAGGCGGTGTGCTTCTCCGCTCCTCCGGGGGTGGGCAAGTCCACCCATACCGAAAAGTGGGTGCGCCTGTTCGGCGCGGAGATCCTCAACGACGACAAGCCCGCCCTGCGCCGCGGGGAGGAGGGCTGGAAGGCCTACGGTACCCCGTGGTCGGGCAAACACGACCTGAGCGCCAACCGGGGGGCCCCGCTGAAGGGGATCTGCTTCCTGTTCCGGGGAGAGCAGACCACGCTGGAACCTCTGACTCCTGCTCAGGCTCTGCCTCTGTTTATGAGCCAGACGGTATTTCGTCTGGGCAGGGCCAATATGGAACGGCTCCTGACGCTGGCAGACAGGCTGCTGCGTGAGGTGCCCTTGTGGAAGCTGACCTGCACCAAAGAGGATGAGGCGGCCTATGTGGTTCGCAAGGCCCTCTTCGGAACAGATAAGGAATAAGAACCATTCACCAGAAATAAGTGAAATCGGCCGCCTGCGGGCGGTATGGAGAGGAAACACGATATGAACGAAAACAGAACCAATGAACGGGAGATCATGGAAATCGACCTGTGGAAGCTGATTATGGTATTTGTGCAGCGATGGAAGCTGATCGTCGCATCCGGACTGGTCATGGCGCTGCTGGCCTTCGGCTATACCGCCCAGTTTGTCACCCCCCTGTACCGGGCCAATGTGACCATCTATGTCAACAACATCAACGCCAACGAGACCATTGAGTACATCAGTGCCTCCAATCTGGCCACCGCCCAGCAGCTGGTCAACACCTATGTCAACATGATCCGAAGCAACACCGTGCTGGAGAAGGTGGCTGACAGCGCCGGTCTGGACTATACCCCCGCCCAGATCCGCGGCATGATGACCGCCTCCCAGAAGGGCGAAACGGAGCTGTTTGATGTATTCATCTCCCATCCCGATCCCGAAATGGCCGCCCGCATCGCCAACGCCATTGCCGAGGTGGCACCCGCCGAGATCGCCGAGTTCGTGGAGGGCAGCTCCACCAAGATCATCGACTATGCTCAGGTGCCCACCAGCTACTACACCCCCAGCTATCAGCGCAATATCACCATCGGCATTGCCATCGGTCTGCTGCTGTCTGCCGGCTGGGTGTTCCTGGGTTATGTGCTGGATGTCCGCGTGAAAGACGAGGAAGATCTGGCCTCCATGTACGATCTGCCCCTGCTGGGTCAGATCCCCAACTTTAACGAGAGCAACAAGAACAAGGAAGCCCGCTACGGCTATGTTCAGGCCCCCAAGGGAGGTGAGCACTGATGAAGGCACCCATCGTAAAACCCTACGGACTGCTGTCCATGCTGCGCCGTCATTTCGCCGGCAGAAAGCAGGAAGTGAACGGCGGCATTGAGGAGGAGCGCAAGTACATCCTCTGTTCCGGCAGTGACTTCTTCATCCGTGAGGCATATAAGACCCTGCGTACCAATGTTGTCTACGCACTGGCGGAGGAGGAGAAGAACTGCAAGGTGGTCATTGTGACCTCCGCCATGCAGTCTGAGGGCAAGAGTATCCCCGCCGCCAATCTGGCCATCTCCTTTGCCGAGATGAATAACCGCGTTCTGCTGGTGGACTGCGACCTGCGCCGTCCCAAGCTGGCTCGTCTGCTGCAGCTTAACTCCCGCGTGGGTCTGAGCAATGTGCTTATCAAGCCCGAGCTGCTGGACAAGGCCATCCAGACCACCAAGGTGACCAATCTGGATGTGCTGCCCACCACCGATGTGCCCCCCAATCCTTCTGAGCTGCTGGGCTCTTCCCGTATGCATAAGCTGCTGGAGACCCTGCGCGAGCGCTATGACTACATCGTGCTGGACACTTCACCTGTCAATATGGTCACCGATGCCTGCGTGCTGGTGCCTGAGAGCAGCGGCGTCCTCTTCGTGGTGCGCGCCAACCGCTCCGAGCGGGACGCGCTGGCTCACGCCATGGATCAGCTGGAGCACTCCAAGGCCAAGATGCTGGGCTTTGTCCTCAACGGCGTGGGCAACGACTTTGGCCGTTACGGAAAATACCGTTACGGAAAGTATAAGAAATACGGCTACGGCCGCCGCTATGGTTACGGTTATGGCCAGGGCTACGGTTATGGCTACGGTTATTCCTCCCGCCCCGGCGGAGAGGAGATCAGCGAATGATCGACCTGCATACCCACATCCTGCCTGCCATGGATGACGGTGCAGCCGATGTGGAGATGGGACTTGCCATGCTGCGGGTCCAGCGGGAGCAGGGTGTGACCGGGCTGGTTCTCACCCCCCACTTCTATCGGGATGAGGAGTGCCCCGATCGGTTTTTCGCCCGCCGCCGGGAGTCGTGGAATCGGCTTCTGGACAAGCTGGACGAAACAGGGGAGCGCTTTCCCTCACTGGCACTGGGAGCGGAAGTTTCCTGGGTGCCCGGCATGAGCCGCTGGGAGGACCTGCGGCGCTACTGCATGGGTTACAGCCGGTATTTCCTGTTGGAACTGCCCGACTCTCCGTGGCGGAGCGTGATGCTGGACGAGATCTACGAAATGGCCGGGAGCGGGGAGATCATCCCTGTCATCGCCCATCTGGACCGCTATCTGGGCAGCCAGAAAGCCGATCATCTGGAGCAGTTGATGCGCATGGGAATCCCCCTTCAGATCAGTGCCGAGCCTATGCTTCATACCATGGAGCGATTCAGACTCAGCCGCAGGATCAAGGGGAACTCCAACTGCCTGCTCATTTCCGACTGCCATGACATCACGAACCGCCCGCCCAATCTGGTTCGCGGTATGGCCGGTGTGGAGAAGAGTCTGGGTGGGGCGTATGCCGCTCAGATGCAGAATAACAGCCGTCGCATTTTCCGGCAGGCCATTGAAAAGGAGAAGGCTAATGCGCCGAAATGAGAATTTTATCCTGCGCCAGACTGCGGATCTGACGGTCATTCTCCCTGTGGGAGAGGCCAGCATCCGCTTTCCCGGTATGATCTCGGTGAACGAAACGGGCGCTTACCTGTGGGAGTTGCTGGCGGAGGAACATACCCCCGAGATGCTGGCCGAGGCCCTCATCGGGGAATACGAAGTGGAACTGCCCAGAGCTCGGGAGGACATTTCCCGCTTTCTGGAGCAGCTGCGTCATGCCGGCGCGCTGGTGGAGTGATGGAAGTACGCCGGATCCCTATGGAACAGCTGGCACCCCTGCTGGAGGAACAGCTGAGGCGGGGACGAGCCACCCTCCCTGTCACCGGCAGCAGTATGCTGCCCATGCTCCGTGGCGGCCGGGATGTGGTGGAACTGGCGGCGCTGGAGGGCGCTCCCACCCGGGGTGATGTCCTCTTCTATCGCCGTGCCAACGGACAGTATGTCCTCCACCGCCTCATCCGCATGGAAGATGCCGATACCTGCCTGATGTGCGGGGACAACCAGTGGCAGCGGGAACTGCTCCCGGTTGGAGCGGTCATCGCCCGGGTCGAGCGTTTCAACCATGGAGGAAAGTGGATCAACTGCAAGGAACATAAAGCTTATCAGCTTTACATGGATTTCTGGACGGCCCTGTTTCCGGTACGCCGTCCCATCATCGCAGTGCGCCGACTTTTGGGGCGGCTGCGGGCAAGAATACGGAGGGAAGGCAAATGAAAAAGATCAAGCGAATTCTGTGCGGCGCACTGGCGGCAGTCATGCTGACCACCTCTTCTGCGGCGGCCTTTGCCGATGCCCAGGGACACTGGGCCCAGCGCGCCATTGAGCGCTGGAACAGCTACGGCGTCGTCACCGGCGGCACCGACGGCAAGTTCTACCCTGACCAGCCCATTACCCGCGGTCAGATGGCGGCCATCCTCTGCGCCGTCTGCGGCTGGCGTGAGCAGGCAGAAAATACTTTCACCGACCTGCCCGCCGACCAGTGGTACACCCCCTTTGTTCCCAAGGCCAACGCCGCCGGGGCCATGGCGGGTTCCGACAATCAGATCCGTCCCGCCGACCCCATCACCCGACAGGAAGCCGCTGTGATGATGTATAAGGCTCTCTTCGTGGAGCAGGCCGAGGGCGGCAAGACCTTCGTCGACCAGGCCGACATCGCCACCTGGGCAGCCACTCAGGTAGCAGCCATGGCGGCCAACGGCTACATCAGCGGCGCCCCCGACGGCCGTTTTCTCCCCAAGAACCACATCACCCGCGCCGAGACCGTGACCATCCTGAACAAGGTCGTTCCCAGCTTCTACAACCGCGCCGGTGCCTACTCCGCCGATACCGCC
>JAZQVX010000101.1:0-5422 GCA_045632045.1 Lawsonibacter sp. | reverse complement strand
GTCTTCTTCATGCGGCTGGCCAGCTCGCCGACGGCGATCTCGTCAGGAATGAGGACCTTGACGGGGGCCTTCTTGGCGATCTCCAGCTGCAGACGGCGCAGACGCTCCTGCTCCTCCTGCTTGCGCTTGTTGCCGAAGGTGCCGGCCTGCTTGCCGTTGCGCTGACGCTGGGCGTTCTTGCCCTGGAACTTCTGCTTGCCGCCCATGTCCTGCTGGCGATGGTCGGTGAAGTTCTCCAGACGCTCGTCGTACTTATCCAGGTTGACATTGCCGGCGCCGCGGGTATCGACCACCTTCTTCTCGGGGACGCGGGTGGTGACGGCGGGCTGGGCATTCTGGGCAGACTTGTTGCCGGCGTTCTGAGCGGGCTGCTGCTTGGAAGCGGGCTTATTGCCGTTCTGGGGCTGCTGGCCCTGCTTGGGCTGCTGCTTGGGAGCCTGAGCGGGCTTGGCAGCAGCGGGCTCCTGATAGACATCAGCGTATACAGACTCGATGGAGGCGATCTGGTTGTGCTGAGTCAGGTAGTCGAACACGATGGACAGCTCCTGCTCAGTCAGGGGCTGCATGTGGTTCTTGGGGGGATGCTCATATTTGGTCAGGATGTCCATGATCTCCTTGGAGGGCAGCTCTTTGCCGCCCTTCTTGAAGTCCTTGGCAACCTTGTGAATGGGATACTTCATCATCATATTTGGAAGCCACCTCGTTTCTTAAGGTTTACGGAATTTACCGGATAACTTTCGACCTCCGGGGCCGGCCTTGAAGGAGGGAGCGGTACGGCGCTTATCCTCGGAGCCGGGGCGGGCTGCAGGCTGAGCCTTCTTGAAGGGCTTGGCAGCGGCGGGAGGTGCGGAAGGAGTTTTCTTGGGGGATGCGGGGGCGTCCTCTGCGGCCTTGGGGGGATTGGGGGCCCGACGGACCTTGCCCATGCGCAGATTCTTCTCGTGCTGGCGCTTCTCCCGCTGGCGCTGGAGCATCTTGTCGGCCTTGACGCGCAGCTGCTCGGCGGCGGGGGAGTAGCGCTCGGGGTCCATGGCGGCCAGCTTGTCGACCAGAGTGGCGGCCAGACCGGCGTCGGCCAGTGCCATGATGGCCACGCTGCCGCGGCCGAAGAGGAAGCCAAGCTCCTCCTTGGTGTGGGGCAGAGCCAGCCAGAGGACATTGCCGGCCTCACCGAAGTGGGCGGCGCGGCGATAGGTGTTGGGTGCGGCATTGTCGGCCAGCAGGACCAGACGGGCGTGGTGGGCGCGGCACAGAGCGCCTACGGGCTCTTCGCCCAGCTCCAGCTTACCGGCCTTCTTGGCCAGACCCAGGAGATGGAGAATGGGATCATTGGGCATCGTTGTCGCCCTCCTTCATTTGCAGTTCCAGGGCCTCATAGACCTCGGCGGGGAGCTGTGCGGAGAAGGCACGCTCCAGTGCGCGGGATTTGCGCACCCGGGCGAGACACTCGGGGGAGGGGCAGACATAGGCGCCCCGGCCGGGCAGCTTGCCCTTAAAATCCAGACTGACCTCACCCTCGGGGGAACGAACCACCCGGATGAGTTCCTTTTTTGCTTTCATTTCCCGGCAGCCAAGGCACTGGCGCAGGGGGATCTTCTTGGGCATGTTTCTCACCCTTTCTTGCGGGATGGAGGGTGGAGGATCACTCCTCCACGGTCTCCTCAGTCTCGGCGGGAGCCTCGACCTCCTCCTCAACGGGAGCGGAGGCGGGCTTGATGTCGATCTTGTAGCCGGTCAGCTTGGCAGCCAGACGGGCGTTCTGACCCTCCTTGCCGATGGCCAGAGAGAGCTGATCGTCGGGGACGACGACGCGGCAGCTCTTGCCGTCGGGCAGCTCCTCCACACTGATGACATCAGCGGGGGACAGAGCAGCGGCGATGTACTCGGCAGGGGTCTCGGAATACTTGATGATGTCCATCTTTTCGCCCTTCAGCTCGTCGACGATGGAGTTGACGCGCTGACCGTGCTGGCCGATGCAGGCACCGACAGGGTCGACATTGGGGTCGGAGGACCAGACAGCCAGCTTGGTGCGGGAGCCGGCCTCGCGGGCGATGGACTTGATCTCCACGGTACCCTCATAGATCTCGGGCACTTCCAGCTCGAACAGGCGCTTGACCAGACCGGGGTGGGTGCGGGAGATGAGGACCTGGGGACCCTTGGCGGCGCGGCGGACCTCCACCACATAGACCTTCAGGCGCTGACCCTCCACATAGCGCTCACCCTTGACCTGCTCGCTGGCGGACAGGTAGGTGTCGGTGAACTCGGAGCCGGAGTGGATGCGCAGGGTGACGGAACCGGTGCGGGGGTCGATGCGGGTGATGGTGCCGTTGAGCAGCTCGTGCTCCTTGGAGCTGAACTCATCGTAGATCATGCTCTGCTCGGCCTCGTTGATGGCCTGAGTGATGATCTGGCGGGCGTTCTGAGCGGCAACGCGGCCGAAGTTCTTGGGCCTGATCTCCATACGGACCACATCGCCCAGCTGAGCGTGGGGCAGGACCAGACGGGCCTCCTCCAGAGAGATCTCGGTGCCGGGATTGTCCACGACCTCCACGATGTCCTTCTTCAGGAACACGCGGACGGTAGCGGTCTCGGGGTTGGCGTCGATGACCAGATTCTCGCCGATGCCCTCGTGCTCACGGCGATAGGCGGTCAGCAGGGCGTGGGCGATCTTCTCCAGCATGTAGCCGGGCTTGATGCCCTTCTCTTTCTCAATCTGAGCAATGGCGGCGAAAAACTCCTTGCCGTCGAGCTCGTTGCTGTTATTGACTTTCTTCGTAACTTTCTTAGCCACGGTAGTTCTCCTCCTGTTTAGAAGCTTAGAAGCGGGGGTACAGGCGTACCAGCGCGATTTCTTTCTTGGTGAATTCGGCGATCTCGCCGTTGATCTCGACGGTCACATCGCCTTCGTTGTGGGTGCGCAGCAGACCCACGAATTCCTTGCGGCCATCACGGGGACGGTAGAGCTTGACCTCGACCTCGGCACCCATGAACTGCTCGAAGTGAGCGTCGGTCTTGAGAACGCGGTCGGCGCCGGCGGAGGACACCTCAAAGACATAGCTGCCCTCGATGGGATCGGCCTCATCCAGCAGGTCGGACATGGGGCGGGACACGGCCTCGCAGTCCTCAATGGAGATGCCGCCCTCCTTGTCGATATACAGACGCAGGAACCACTGTCCTGCCTCCTTCACATATTCCACATCCCACAGAGAGCAGCCGGCTGCCTCCACGACGGGAACGGCCAGTGCGGCCACGGTATCGGTAACTTTTGCCATAAAATTCCCTCCCTGAGCCGACGCTCTTACGGAGCTTTGGCTCATTTAGTCAATCAAAAAGAGCGGAGCCGAAACCCCACTCTTGCCAATACGAACTTGATTACTGTAAAGACTATACCATATAAAGGGGAGAAATGCAAGGGGAATGTTTCAAAAATTTAAATGTTTGGTGGAATTTTCGACCGCAGAAGGGTTTTGACGGTTCAAAAAGCAGAGTTTGGGAAAAAATCGACAAATTCCCGTCGGGCGATGGTTCGGTGTGGGACATACTATGCCCGGACGGCCGTCCGACGCTTTTTTGTGTGAGCGGAAAAAGGAGGAAATGAAATGATGCAAAGTCTGTTTGTCCTTGCGCTGGCGGGTGTGCTGACGCTGGGACTGACATCCTGCGGTATGGGGAGAAAAGAGCCGCAGAACGATGTCGCAAACAGTGGTGCCGTGACCGAAAACGGCCCCTATGACGATGGCGTGAATGACAACCGGAACGATGTGGTGACCGGGGATCTGAATCAGGATGCTGTCGGCAACGCTGATCCCTACACCAACGACAACGCCAACACCCGGGCCAGACGATCCACCCTGAATACCCCCAATATTCACCGTTCCGCCTATGACTATCTCAACGATGGGCGGTACAGAGCCAGCGATGATGGCAACATCATTGCCCGAAAGGATCAGACTGTGGATGATCTGACCAAAGGCGCCCGGGATCTGATCCGGGATGCCGGTGACATGGTGAAGGATGCCGGTCGGGACGCCGGGGATGCGGCCCGGGATGTGGGCAGAGCCGCGGAAAAGACCATCCGGGACATGACGCGATAACCACGCTGCCAGTATATGCAAAAAAGGGCGCCGCAAACCCTGGTGGGCTTGCGGCGCTCGGTGTATTTTGGAAATATTTACTTTTTGCCCTGCTTTTTGGCCTTGGGCTTTGCCCAACCCTCTTTGCGCACGGGCTTGGCGGTCTTTTTCTCGCTGCGGGAATTATCCACAGACTTGCCGCCCTTTGTGGAAGGTTTGCCGCCCTTGACGGGTTTGGCACCCTTGCCGCCGCCGGGGGAGACCAGTTTTCCTGCTTTATACACAGGGGCGTTGGGATCCTTGTCGGGGCGGATGAGGCAGTGCTTGCCGTAACCGATGAGGTCGGTGCGGTGGGTCTTTTCCAGCGCCTCCTTGACCAGCTCCCGGTTCTGGGGCTTGCGCCACTGCATGAGGGCGCGCTGCAGAGCCTTGTCGTGGGGGGACTTGGGGACATAGACCTTCTTCATGGTTCGGGGGTCGATACCGGTGTACCACATGCAGGTAGCCAAAGTGCCGGGGGTGGGGTAGAAGTCCTGCACCTGCTCGGGCATGTGTCCCTGCTTGTTAAGCCACTCGGCCAGCTGCACGGCGTCGTGGAGGGTGCAGCCGGGATGGGAGGAGATGAGATAGGGGACCAGATACTGATCCTTGTCATAGCGGCGGCAGAGCTTGAAGTACTTTTCGCGGAACTTCTCGTACACCTCGATGTGGGGCTTGCCCATGTAGTCCAGGGTATTGGCCACGCAGTGCTCGGGGGCCACCTTCAGCTGACCGGAGATGTGGTGCTGAACCAGATCGGTGAAAAATTCGCCGCTGGGATCTTTCATCAGGAAGTCGAAGCGGATGCCGGAGCGGATGAACACCTTCTTGATGCCGGGGATGGCCCGCAGCTTGCGCAGGAGCATCATGTAGTCGGTGTGGTCGGCATCCAGATTGGGGCAGGCCTCGGGAGCCAGACATGAGCGGTTTTTGCACATGCCGTGTTTGAGCTGCTTCTGGCAGGAGGGGCGGCGGAAGGTGGCGGCGGGGCCGCCAACATCGTGGATGTAGCCCTTGAAGCCGGGGTGCTTGGTCAGGGCGGTGACTTCACGGATGACGGACTCGTGGCTGCGGGAGGTGATGGTGCGGCCCTGGTGGAAGGCCAGAGAGCAGAAGTTACAGGCGCCGAAGCAGCCGCGGTTGTGGGTGACGGAGAAGCGAACCTCTTCGATGGCGGGGACGCCGCCCATCTCGTCGTACATGGGGTGGGGCTCACGGGTATAGGGCAGCTCGGCCACCCGATCCAGTTCCTTCTGGGGCAGGGGGAAGGCGGGGGGATTGACGATGAGGAACTGATTGCCGTGCTTCTG
>JAZQVX010000100.1:0-1966 GCA_045632045.1 Lawsonibacter sp. | reverse complement strand
GATCTGGCTGCCATTCCCCAGCCCTGGTATGACAAGTCCTGTGAGATCAATGATCGTTTCGGCCCCTTCGGCCAGATGATGCCCCAGGAAGAGTTCATCCTGATGATGCAGGCTTGCGACGTTTTCGATCTGGTCAAGCTGGACAAGGATTTCGTTGCTGCCCACAAGCCCGCTCTGGAGGCTAATCCCCTGTTCGACGAGTCCATCACCAAGCGCGTCAACGCCGGTATCGACAACGCTGAGATCGCCCGCCTGGTCAACGAGGAGCATTCCGAGGCTCTGTACCACAACGGCGCTCTGGTTGGCTGTGTCAACCGCGCTCACGACATCGACGTGAACCTGTCCGCTCACGTTATGCACGAGAACCTGGTTTCCAAGGCTTCTTCCGTCATGGCTCTGCTGTCCGCACTGAAGAACGCCGGCATCGACAAGAACGATGTCGAGTACGTTGTTGACTGCTGCGAAGAGGCTTGCGGCGACATGAACCAGCGCGGCGGCGGCAACTTCGCCAAGGCTACCGCTGAGATCGCCGGCCTGATGAACGCCACCGGTTCCGACGTCCGTGGCTTCTGCGCAGGTCCCGCTCACGCTCTGATCGATGCCGCTTCCCTGGTTGCTGCCGGCACCTTCAAGACCGTCGTTGTCACCGCTGGCGGCTGCACCGCTAAACTGGGCATGAACGGTAAGGACCACGTCAAGAAGGGTCTGCCCATCATGGAAGACATGATCGGCGGCTTCGCAGTCGTTATCACCGCTGATGACGGCGTCTCCCCCGAGATCAACCTGAACATCGTTGGCCGTCACACCGTCGGCACCGGCTCCGCTCCCCAGGCTGTTATTTCCGCTCTGGTCACCGAGTCCCTGGACCGCAACGGCATGAAGATCACCGACGTTGACAAGTACTTCTCCGAGATGCAGAACCCCGACATCACCAAGCCCGCCGGCGCCGGTGACGTCCCCGCTGCTAACTACAAGATGATCGCTGCTCTGGCCGTCAAGCGCGGTGAGCTGGGCCGTGCTGACCTGGCTACCTTCGCTGAGAAGCACGGTGAGATGGGCTGGGCTCCCACTCAGGGCCACATCCCCTCCGGCGCTCCCGCTATCGGCTTCGTCCGCAACGACATCATGGCCGGCAAGATCAAGAACGCTATGATCATCGGTAAGGGCTCCCTGTTCCTGGGCCGTATGACCAACCTGTTCGACGGCGCTTCCTTCATCATCCAGGCTAACTCCGGCCCCGAGGCTCCTGCTGGTGTCTCCGAGGACGAGGTCAAGAAGATGATCGCTAAGTCTCTGCGCGAGTTCGCCGCTACCCTGCTGGGCGCAGCTGAATAAGGGAGGGACTCCCATGACGAATATTGAAAAGGTCATTGCCAATACCTTCCTGGAAATGGCACAGGGTCTGGAGACCGGCTCCTTCGGCCGCCGTCCCAAGATCGCTCTGACCGGTATGGGCTCCGAGCACGGCGAAGTTAACTCCATCGCCGCTGCCAAGATGGCTGCTGACCGCGGCGTCGATGTTTACTACATCGGCACCCTGGAGGCTCCCGGCGTCACCACCGTTAAGGTTGCTGACGTGGACGAGGGCCACAAGAAGATGGACGAGATGCTCGCTTCCGGTGAGGTCGACGGCGCCGTCACCATGCACTATCCCTTCCCCATCGGTGTTTCCACCGTTGGCCGTGTGATCACCCCCGCCAAGGGCAAGCAGATGTTCGTGGCTAACACCACCGGCACCTCCTCCACCGACCGCATCGAGGGCATGATCAAGAATACCATTGCCGGTATCATCACTGCCAAGGCCTGCGGCATCGCTGAGCCCACTGTCGGCATCCTGAATGTTGACGGCGCTCGTCAGTGCGAGATGGCTCTGAACAAGCTGCAGGAAGGCGGCTACAAGTTCAACTGGGCTACCTCTGCCCGTTCCGACGGCGGCTCCGTCCTCCGCGGCAACGACGTTCTGCTG
>JAZQVX010000099.1:0-1785 GCA_045632045.1 Lawsonibacter sp. | reverse complement strand
CCGTAGGAGGGGGGATCCATGATGATGGCATCGTACTTGCGGCCGCGGCGAATTTCGCGCTCCACAAACTTGGCGCAGTCATCCACGATCCAGCGGATGGGGGCCTCCTCCAGGCCGGAGGACTTGGCGTTGTCCCTGGCCCACTGCACCATGCCCTTGGCGGCATCCACGTGGCACACGGAAGCACCCGCCGCGGCACAGGCCACGGTGGCACCGCCGGTGTAGGCGAAAAGGTTGAGGACGCTGATGGGGCGGCCGGCCTTCTTGATCTGCTCCCGGGCGAAGTCCCAGTTGGCGGCCTGCTCGGGGAAGATGCCGGTGTGCTTGAAGTTCATGAGGCCCACGTTGAGGGTCAGGTCATCGTAGCGGACCTGCCACTTTTCGGGCACGTTCTTGCTGGCCCACTGGCCGCCGCCGGTGTTGGAGCGGGCATAGCGGCCGTTGTTCACCTTCCAGCCCCTGTGGTTGCGGGGGGTATTCCAAATAGCCTGAGGATCGGGCCGTACGAGGATCTGGTCGCCCCAGCGCTCCAGCTTCTCGCCCCGTCCGCAGTCGATCAGTTCATAATCTTTCCAATGTTCAGAAAGCCACATAGATGACACCTCACATGTTATACATACAATTAAAACAAAACAACTTAAAGTATACCATCACAAGGGCTTTTCGTCAATTCATTTGGACAACTTCCGGGTCGGAAAAGGTTGTAATTTACACGGCATTGTGTTAAAATGGCTTGAAAAGAGAAATCATGCCCCTGTGAAGGGGATTAGACAGATAAAAGAGGTGCCTACCATGTCTGAACACCAGTTTCGCAATACCATGTTCGGCGGTTTCAACCGTCAGGATGTGCTGGACTTTCTGACCAGCTCCGCCGAGAAAAATAATCAGGAGCTGCAGCGCCAGCGTGAGAGCTATGAGGCCCTGGAGAAGGATCTGGCCACCGCCCGGGAGGAGAGCGCCGTCCTGCGGGCCGAGCTGTCCGAGGCCCGTCAGGAGCGGGACGAGCTCAAGCGCCGCGCCGAGCAGCTGGAACTGGATCTGGTCAAGAGCCGGGGCAGCGAGGAGCGCAAGGCTGAGGAGGCTTCCGCCCTGCGTGAGAAGCTGACCCTGACCCAGCAGGAGCTGAACGAGCTGCGGGAGCAGATCTCCCGTCTGGCCCCCGATGCCGAGGCCTATACCGCCATCAAGGACCGCACCGCCGGTGTGGAGCTGGAGGCCCACCGCCGTGCCCAGAGCGTGGAGGCCCGGGCCAAGATCATGGCCGGCGACCTGCAGCGCCAGGTGGAGCAGTGGGCAGCCCGCGCCGAGGAGCAGTTTGCCGCCGTGAAGGGGCAGATCGACAGCAGCGTGGAGCAGGCCAACAAGGAAATTCTGGCCGCCTCTCAGAGTCTGGCCTGCATCGCCAAGCTGATGGAGCAGCAGCAGGCCGCCCTGCACAATGTGGCGGAGAACTACGCACAGAATGTCCGCGGCAAGAAGGCCGAATAACAGAGAAAAGGAACCGCCCTCCCCAGAGGGGGCCGGCGTTTTTTATGTCAATTCACGGAGATCGGGCATGGCGGGGATGGCCCCGGGGCGGGAGCAGGTGAGGGCGGCGGCCCGGTTGGCAAAGGCGAGGATGTCCTCCAGTTCCGGGACGCTCAGGTCAGTGAGAAGCCCCTTCTCCCGGCGGCACAGCAGGGCGAGGACGGCTCCGAGGAAGGTGTCTCCCGCGCCGTTGGTGTCGGCCACCTGCACGGAAATCCCGGGGACTGTTCCGGTGTGATTCCCCATCCGATAGTAGAC